>QHWQ01000210.1 GCA_003222635.1 Acidobacteriota bacterium
GGCGGGGGATACCGTTGAACAGGCTGCCGTAGGTATTAGTACATCAGTTGATACATACCGATAAAACTTTGCGACGCGCGACGCTCATCGGCCTGCTGGCCTTCGCCTTCCGCTACCTGACGCTCAGTCCCCTCGAGAACGATCACTTCGTCATGCTGGCGCGCGCGCAGCAGGTGCTGTTCGGCGACTGGCCCGTACGTCACTTCGAGGATCCAGGGCAGCCACTGTTCTACCTGATGACGAGCGCGCTCGCGTCGGTCGTCGGCCACGTGCTGGCGACCAACGTGATCCTCTGCCTCACGCTGCAGTCGATCGCCGCGGCCATCACCTATGTACTGGCGCGCCGCGCCTCCGGCAGCACCGCCGTCGGCTTTGCCGCCGCGCTCGTGGCGATTGTCAGCTCGCCGCGCCTCTACAACACGACGAAGGTCATCGTGCCGGTCGTCGCGCTTCTTCTTCAATGGCGGTATGCGGATGCGCCGACCCGCGGGCGGCTGACGGCGCTCGGCGTCTGGACGGCCGTCGCGTTCCTGCTGCGGCATGACTATGCGGTCTACGTCGTGGCTTCGACGCTTGTGCTGATCGGCATGGTCCGGCTAAAGCCGGACTCTACCGGTTTGGTAGTGTCCGCCTTTAGGCGGACCTTGCCACTCTACGCGGGGGTCGCGCTGGCGTGTGTGCTGCCGTGGCTGATTTACGTGCAGTGGAACGAGGGGCTCGTCGAATATGCGAGCGCGGCGCTGCGATTCGTGCAGGCGGAAGGCCATCGCACGGGCGGCGCGGGACCGCAGACGCTCTACTACTTCATCGCGCTCATTCCACTCTGCGCGCTGGTGCTGGCGTTCGTCAGGCCGGTCCGCATCGTCCGCCTGAAGGCGGACACTACCGATCCGGTAGTGTCCGGCTTCAGCCGGACCAGCCTGGCGTCGACTTCCATTCTCGTGCTGCTGATGAACGCAGTCTTCCTGCGCGACGTGCTCGTCGCGCGTCTCCCTGACGTCATCGCGCCGACGGCCGTGCTGATTGCCGCGGTCATCGGCCAGGTGTTCACGCCGCGTACGCTGCGCGTGGGCGCGTTCGTGATGGTCGCCGCGACGCTCGTTCTCGTCACCGCCGCGCTCGCCAGAGCGGGGTATCGGGTGCCGACGCCGGCGGCGATCGTGCGCCAGACCGGACGGATGTCCGATCGGCTCGTGCATGCGTCGCCGGAGATCCAGCCAAGCCCGAGGTACCCGGCGCTCGTCACGTATCTCTCCCGCTGCACGCAGCCAGGCCAGCGTGTATTCGTCGCCGGTTTTGCTCCGCAGATTCCTTTTCTCGCGCAGCGTCCGTTCGCCGGCGGGCTGCCCTCGTGGATTCCCGGCTACTACGAGACGCCGGCCGACATGCGGCGCGCGCGCCAGCGCCTCGATCGCGAGAACGTCGCCGCCGCCGTGCTGCTCGAAGGTTCGGATACGTTCACGCGCTCGTGGCCCGAGCTGGCGGCGTGGTTCCGCGCGCACGGCTTCGAGGAGCATCAGGTGCCGCGCGTCGGCGACACGGTGAGGGTATGGCTGCCACGATCGGGCGTAGCATCGGTCGTTGACGAAGAGACTGGGCTGCCATGTTGAAAGCGCATCGCCCCCTCATCCTGCTGCTGGCGCTCGCCTCGCTGCTGCGTGTCGTCCTCGTCGTGCAGGGCGGACAGTTGTACTGGCCGGACGAACGGCTCTACACGCAGGTGCTCGACATCTTCGACCTGCATCGGGGGCAGTGGTTCGACATCGTCAAGGCGCTCTTCTCGACGCAGGAGCATCTTGGCTTCGCGCTGATCAGTGCCATTCCCGCGGCCGTCCAGTTCTCAATCGGCCACGCGCTCAGTCGATCGGGCAACGGTCTGATGATCCTCCCGGGCATCGTCTTGTCGCTCGCGTCGGTCGCATCGATCGCGCTCGTCTACGCGATTGCGGTGCGCGGTGGCCGCGATCGCCGTGAAGCGTTCATCGCCGCCGCGCTGATGGCGCTGGCGTCGACGATGTTCTATTACGCGAGGCATCTGCTGCCGTACGACAGCGCGATGATGCTGGCGTGCTGCTGCTGCACATGGCGCAGGAAGGCCGCACGACGGGAGCGGCGGCGTTCATGCGTGGCCTGTATGCCGCCATTGGGTTCGTCGTCGTTCCGGTCGTCGTCATGCTCATCGAGCTGATGACGGGTGCGCCGCTGCTGTTGGGAGGAATGCGGCGCCTCGCCGGGACGGTGACCGACGGCTACGCACCCGAAGGATTCAGCGTGCCGTGGGCGTACTTCTGGCATGCTGAGCACGGCCTGCTGTTTGTGTGGATCGCCGCGGCGCTGTTCACGGTTTTCGCGCGCGCCGGATGGGACGTGCCGCGCCGGCGCACGGCGACAACATGGGTGGTCGCCGCCGCATTCATCTATCTCGGGCTTGGCGTGACCTCCGCGATGCTGCATCTCTTCGTTGTCATGGGACGGCAATCGCGGCAGACGGTGCCGTTCTTCTGTCTCGCGACCGCCGCGGTCGCGGCGCAGCTGCTCGAGCGCCGGCGATCGTCTGTAGGGGCCGACCTGAGGGGATTTCGATAACACCATCCAGGGGCCGCCGCAGGCGCACGAGCATGTCGAGTCGCAGTGGGTGCTCTTCAACGCGCAGCATCTCTATCACCCGCGCGCCCCGAGGCCGCCGCTGCCGCCGACGCTGCTCGAGGTGGTGCGCTTCCGCCATCCCCTGCAGTTTTTTCCGTATCAGTACGAGGGGTTCGAGCCGGCCGAGCGGCAGGTGCTTCGCGGCAACGACATCGCGATGCGCCTGGTGGACGTCGGCGCGCCCGTCGATCGACTGCCGTGAAGCGGGCGCTGCAGCTGCTTGCCGTCAACGTTGCGGTCTTCTGCATCGTGGCGGAGCTGGCGGCGCTCGGCATCTTCTATTACCAGCACGGCTGGCTCTTCTACATCGATCCGTACCGCGAGCCGATCCCGCTCGTTCAGGAGTCAGCAGGACAGGGACTCACCGCGATCGGCCTGCATCCCTACTTCGGCCCCATCCATCGTCCCGGAATTCCGTTCGACGTGCCGCCGGAACTGCAGACGACGGACGCCGGGCCCGTGGTCGCGACGAACAACTTCGGGTTTGCGTCGCGCTATGACTATCCGTTCGCGAAGACGAACGAGCGCCAGTTCATCATCGGCATCTTCGGCGGGTCCGTCGGCCAGTACTTCTGCCGCATCGGCGCGGGCCGGCTCGAGGAGGATCTGCGGCAGAACGCGGTCTACAGGAACAAGGAGCTCGTCACGCTCTGTTTCAGCCACGAGGGCTACAAGCAGCCGCAGCAGCTGCTCGTGCTCTCGTATTTCCTGTCGATTGGGCAGGTGTTCGACGTGGTGATCAACATCGACGGCTTCAACGAGGTGGCGCTCGGCAACATCAACGATCAATATGGGTGGGATGTGTCGATGCCGAGCCATGAGCACCTCGATCCGCTCGTCAATCTCGTGAACCAGGCGACGCTTACGCCGGCGAAGCTCGACTCCCTCTACCGCATCACCCATTACCGCGAGCGGCTGAACGCCATCGCCGTGCGGAGCAACGCGACGCACGTCGCTTCCGTCGAGTTCATCCTGCGGCATTACCACGCGTTCGTGCAGCGCCGCTACGAGCAGGAGCTCGGGGACTTCGACCGGCTGCCATCGAATCCGCCGGCGAGCTCGGTGATTCACGTGACGCCGAAAGTGAAGGCGCGCAGCGGCGACGAGGTCTTCGCGGACATCGCGGCGAACTGGCAGGCGTCATCGCTGGCGATGCAACAGCTGCTCGGCGCGCGCAACGTTGCCTACGTGCACGTGCTGCAGCCGAATCAGTACTACTCGACGCGCGTGTTCTCGGACGAGGAGAAGAAGATCGCCTTCAACGACGCGTCGCCGTTCAAAGCGGGCGCCGAGCGCGGGTATCCGCTGCTCGAGCGGCAGCTCGAGGCGGGCGCCCTCAACGCGGTACACCTGTTCGATCGCGAGCGCGCGCCGATGTACATCGACGACTGCTGCCACTACTCAGTAGCGGGCAATCATCTCCTCGCCGACTTCATTGCCTCGTCCGTGCTCGCGTCGACGCGGCGCACGCCATAGAAATTTCACACGGCCTCACCAACCTCCTGCCGCGCCGTACCGTCCAAATCTTGCAGACGGTATTCGGCTGAGAGGAAGACGTTCGTTTTAGTTACGCCGGACGTTATCTGACACGTGAAGGCTGGGCTTGCATAAGACACGCATAGACCCGAAGGACCTGCCGGCGGTGGATGCCACGACACTGCGGCGGATTCTCACGTATGTCAGGCCGTACTGGCGCCGGGCACTGCTCGTGTCGGCGTGCATGCTGGGCGGCGCCGCGCTGAGTCTCTCGCTCCCGTACTTCATCCGTCGCATCGTCGACGAAGCGATTCCCAGCGGCAATCTGACACAGCTGTGGCTGTATTGCGGCGCGATGATCGCGGGCCCTGCCGCGGCCGGGCTGCTCGAAGTGCTTCAGAAGTACTCATCCGAGCTCATCGGACAACGCGTGATGCTCGACCTGCGCGTGGCGCTCTACGAGCAGTTGCACGCGATGCCGTTCGCGTTCTTCGCCAGGCAGCAGCCGGGCGAGGCGGTGAGCCACGTGCTCAACGACGTGCAGGGCGTCGGCGGCGCGATCAGCGGCACGCTCGTCGACGTCGCGCAGAACGCCATCGTGCTCGTCACGACGACGGTGTTCGTGTTCACGCTCGACTGGCGCCTGGCGCTCATATCGCTCGCGTTCCTGCCGCTCTTCGTCGTGCCGACACGCCGCGTGGGCGAGACGCGCAAACGGCTGAAGCGCAGCGTGCAGGCGCGCGTGGCCGAGCTGACGGGCATCCTCACCGAGACGCTGTCGGTGTCCGGCGCGCTGCTCATCAAAGTGTTCGGCGGCGAACAGAGTGAGGTGCGGCGCTTCCGTACGAAAGCTGAAGAGATCTCGCGGCTCTCGCTCGAGCAGACGCTCGTCGGCCGCTGGTTCCAGCTGACCCTCGGTTTATTCGAGGCCGTGGGGCCGGCAATCGTGTTCGCTGCCGGAGGGTATCTCGTTGTGCGCGGGCACATTGCGCTCGGAACGGTCGTTGCCTTCGTGACCGTGCTCAAGCGCTTGTACGGGCCCGCTCGCCAGCTCGCAGGCGTGCATGTGGACTTGATGACGAGCTACGCCTATTTCGATCGTGTCTTCGCCGTGCTGGACCGGATGCCCTCGATACGCGACGCCAATGACGCAGTGGCGTTGACGCCGGCGTCAGGGCACATCGAGCTGCGCGACGTCTCCTTCAGCTACGACAGCGACCAGCCGACGCTGTCTGAGATCAATCTCGATATTCCGTCAGGCGCCACGGTCGCCATCGTCGGGCCGTCCGGCGCCGGCAAGAGCACGATCGCCTCCCTCGTCATGCGCCTCTACGACACGGGCACCGGCTCCGTGACGATCGACGGCGTCGACGTCCGCAACATGACGTCGCGATCGCTGCGCGAGAACCTCGCGGTCGTGACGCAGGAGACGTTCCTGTTCCACACGTCGGTGCTCGAGAACCTGCGCTACGCGAAGCCGTCCGCGACGATCGCGGAAGCCGAAGACGCCGCGCGCCGCGCGCACATCCACGATCTGATCGCGTCGCTGCCCGACGGCTACGACACGATCGTCGGCGAGCGCGGCTACCGCTTCTCGGCAGGCGAGCGCCAGCGGCTCGCGATCGCCAGGGCGATCCTGAAGAACCCGCGCATCCTGATTCTGGACGAGGCGACCAGCTCGCTCGACTCCGAATCCGAGCGCAAGGTGCAGGAAGCCCTCGTGCCGCTTTGCAAGGGACGGACGACGCTCGTCATCGCGCATCGGCTCTCGACGATTCGCGACGCCGACATGATCGCAGTGCTGGATCGCGGGCGGGTCGTCGAGCGCGGCACGCACGACGAGCTGATCGACAACCACGGCCTCTACGCGTGGTTGTGGCGCGTGCAGGTGGGGAAGCGCCGCAAGGCGGAGTCGATCGTCACGCGCGTCGCGGCGGCGGCCACTGCGGCGCTCCTGCTCGCGCTTGCGGCGCCCGCCGATGCACAGGTGCGCACCTCGCTCCTGAAGCTCGATTTCACGGTCAAGTCGCAGATGGATTTCCGCGATTTTCCGAGCGAACCCACCACCGAGCCGAAGGATGTGTTTGATCTTCACCGCGCGCGCGTTGGTATCGAAGGGACCATGCTGAAGCGGTTGGATTACCAGGTCGAGCGGGAGCTGAGCGACACGTCGCAGCCGTGGAAAGACGTCTTCGTCGACGGCCGCGTCGCGCGCGCGTTCGAGGTGCGCGCCGGCCAGTTCAAGATTCCCTTCGGGCTCGATCAGCTCACGAGCGGCATGGACCTCGATTTCAATTACCGCTCGCTCGCGGGCACGTATCTCTCACCGGGCCGCGACGTCGGCCTGATGCTGCACGGGCGGCTGTTCAGCGACGTCGTGCGCTACCAGGCCGGCGTGTTCCGGCGGGGCGGGGACAACGTCCGCGCCTCCGAGCTGAGCGACCCGCAGACCGATCGCACCTTCGCCGCCCGCGTCGTGCTCAAGCCGTGGACCAGCGCCAAGGACCACCTGCTCCGTACGTTTTCGGCGGGCCTGGCGTTCACCAGCGGCGAGCTGCCGGAAGGGCAGAACAGCCTCCGCGGCAAGACGGTTCCGGGCGACAAGTTCTTCGATCACCTCGACGTGAACGGACGCCGCGACCGCATCGGCGCGGAATTCCAGTGGCGTCCGGCGTCGTTCGGCCTGCAGGGCGAAATCATCCGCGCGTGGGACCAGCGCCTCGGTCAGAGCCTCGACAACGGCGACCTTCCCGACCTCATCGCCGGCGGCTGGTACGTGAGCGGCACGTGGCTCGCGACGGGCGAGCGCAAGAAAGAAAAGAGAAAGAGTGCCGTGGAGCTCGCGTTGCGCGTCGAACAGCTGCGCTCGTCGAGCAGCGGCGGCGCGCCGACGCCGTTCGTCTCGCCACGCTCCGAGTGGATCGCGCCGCGCAGCGACACCGTGTGGACGACCGGCGTGAACTGGTACCTGAATCAGTTCATCAAGCTGCAGGCGAACCTCATTCGCGAGGAGCGGGCGGTAGACACCTTCTTCCCCATCGACCCGCAACACTTCTGGAGCCGCACGCTGCGGCTGCAATTTGGCTTCTAGTGCAATGACACGACCGGCGTTCCGGTTCCTCATCGTCGCCGTGGCACTCGTGTCGTGCGCGCTCGGGCGTCTCGGCGCGCAGTCGTCTGCGAGCTCGCTCATCGACGGCAGCGCGCTCAACGACGTCTGGCTGCACATCAACGCGAAGGATTGG
>QHWQ01000426.1 GCA_003222635.1 Acidobacteriota bacterium
ATCAGGCGGGGAATCTCCTGCGCCACTGGGGCGGTCCCGGCCAGGGCTATGAATGGCCCGACGGCAACCACGGCATCTTCATCGATTACAAGGGCAACGTCTGGATCGGCGGCAACGGCGGGCCCGACTCGCACATCCTGAAGTTCACCAAGGACGGCAAGTTCCTCCTGCAGGTCGGCAAGAAGGGCGCGCGGCGCAAGGCGGGCGCGGCGGCCGGCAATCAGGAAGGACAGACCGCAGGCTTTGTCGGCGGCAGCAACGATCAGATGAAC
>QHWQ01000427.1 GCA_003222635.1 Acidobacteriota bacterium
GCGCGGTGTGGGACATCGCCTTCTCGAAGGATCCGCAGCAGCAGTACCTCTACATGGCCGACGGCATGAACGACATCGTGCGCATCGTCGATCGGCAGACGCTGCAGGAGATCACGACCTTCGGCGACGGCGGGCGGCAGCCGGGACAGTTCTACGGCGTGCACAGCATCGCCACCGACTCGAAGGGCAACATCTACACGACGGAAACCTGGGAAGGGAAACGCCTCCAGAAGTTCGTCTTCAAGGGCATGGCGCCGGTGACCAAGAAGAACCAGGGCGTGGTCTGGCCGGGCACCAACGCCACCAAGTAGATGCGACGGTGCGAGAGGTGCGATAGGTGCAACGGGTGCGTCCGAACGTGCGGCGGTGCGACTGTGCAGGTCGCACCCATCGCACCGCGCTCGTCGCCGTCCTCTTTCTGCTGACGGCGACGCGCCTCTTCGCCCACGACATCCCGCGCGACGTCACGGTGCAGGCGTTCGCCAAGCCCGCGCAAGATCGAGCTGTACGAGGAGAACACGCTGCTTCCCGACCCGCGGATTCTGTCAACGCGGATGTCGCTCGAGTCGGATCGATCGTTCGGCTCCTACGAGGAAGCGCTGGCGCACGTCAACGGACCGGCGCTCACCAACGACACATCGATCTTCTGGGAGCAGGGGATCATGGACGTGCTCTTCGAATATCCGATCCAGTCGGACCAGTCGCACTTCGCCATCCACATGGCGTTCGATCGGCTCGGCATCCGCGTGGTCACGGTGGTGCGCTTTCTGCCGCCGAGCGGCGTCGTGCGTCCATACGAGCTCGAAGGCGACGCGGGGCTGGTGCCGCTGGATCCGCGCTGGCATCAGGCGGCGTGGCGGTTCGTCAAGCTCGGGTTCTTCCACATCCTCGACGGCACCGATCACCTGCTGTTCCTCTTCTGCCTGGTGATTCCGTTTCGGCGCCTCTGGACGCTGGTGCCGATCGTCACCGCCTTCACCGTCGCGCACTCGATCACGCTGATTTCCGCCGCCTATAACTACGCGCCGGGCGCGCTCTGGTTTCCGCCGCTGATCGAAGTGCTCATCGCCATGTCGATCGTCTACATGGCGCTCGAGAACATCGTCGCGATCACGCCGCACCGGCGCTGGCTGATCACCTTCCTCTTCGGCCTCGTGCACGGCTTCGGCTTCTCGTTCGGCCTGCAGCACACGGTGCAGTTCGCGGGCTCGCACCTGCTGATGTCGCTCCTCTCCTTCAACCTCGGTGTGGAGCTCGGTCAGCTGCTGGTGCTCGCGCTGGTCGTCCCCGCGCTCGACCTCCTCTTCCGCTTCGTCGTCGCGGAGAGGATGGGGACGATCATCCTCTCCGCGATCGTCGCGCACACGGCGTGGCACTGGATGACCGACCGGTACGAGGTGCTGCGGATGTTTCCCTGGCCCGAGATCACGGCAGCGGATGCGGCGAGCGCGATCCGATGGGTGATGGCGCTGGTTGCGGTGCTGTCGCTAGCCTATCTCCTCTCACGGGCAGCAGCATCGGCACGCGCTTCCGGTACTCCTCGTACGCCGAGCCGTATTCCGAAATGAGGTCGCGCTCCTCGAACTGAATCGCCAGCACGATGTACGCGGTCGTCGCGATCGCGAACACCAGGTGCGCGAGCGTCATCGTCGGCGTCATCCAGAAGGCGA
>QHWQ01000211.1 GCA_003222635.1 Acidobacteriota bacterium
GCCGGTGTCGACGACGAAGTAGGTCGGGCGCGTGGAGTTCAGCATGCCGCGCACCATCGCCAGGCGATGGATGCGCAGCGGCAGGCGGAGATTGTCGGCCTCGGGCTCCGGCAGATGACGGCCCATCGTCAGGCTACGGTGCTGGTAATCGATCAGCATCGACATGCCGAAGGCGAGCGGCGAGAAGCTCTCCCCCTCGCGCTTCGGGATACCACGCAAGGCCGGATTCTTGATCAGCACTGGGAGATTCCTGACCTGCAGGTCGCCCAGGTCGAGACGATTGATCCGCGAGAGCTGCAGGCCGCGCAGCCCCACTTCGCCGACGCCCGCGCTCAACGTGTAGGTGATCGGGCTGATGCTGGCGCGCTGCGCGGTGTCGCGCGAGATCACCGTCTCCTCGGAGCCGGTGTCCAGGATGAAATCCTGATTGCGTCCGCCGTTGACCTTCGCCTGCACGACGATCTTGTCGTCGACGAGGCGGAACGGCATCGTGTGCGTCTTCTGGAGATCGTCCTCGTCGATCTCGACGGGGTTCCGCCCCTCGAACGCCTTCAGGAACTTCACCTGCGAGCGCGTCCACGCGGCCTTGTCGCTGCGGTCCTTGTTCGGCAGCAGGTTGATGAAGTTGTTGTAGGCGTTGGCCGCCTCGTCGAAGCGATGCATCCGCTGGTAGATGGCGCCAATCTCCGCGTGGATCTCGCCGTCGCGCGGCGCCATCGCGGCCGCCGCCTGCGCCTCGGTCAGCGCTTCATCGAGTTTGCTGCGCGTGGCCAGCGATCGCGCCAGCCCGAAGCGCGCGCGTGACGATTCCTTGTTCATCGCCAGCGCCTCGCGATAGACCTCGTCCGCTTCATCGAACAGGCCGACCGACCAGAGCGAATCCGCGTAGAGCGAGATCGCGTCGGAATCGCCCGGCGCCGACGCCTTGAGCAGCTCCCCTTCCCGCTGCGCCAAATCGAACTCCGCGATGCGCAGCGCCGTCTTCACCTTGCCGGCGCGCGCGCGCACCTGCAGGGCGTGGTCGTCCGTCTGAATCGCCTTGTCGAAGGCGTCGAGCGCCTCGCGGAAGCGCGTCTCATCCGACAGCAGGTTGCCGAGCTGGAACTGCAGCTCGGCGTCGCTGGCGTCGGCCGCGCGGATCACGAGCGTCACCGCCAATACGGCGGCCGTGCACAGCGCGAAACGGAGTGTCCAACGCATCATGAGTGCGGAACCTCCCGGGGGCTGAACGGTCGTCCGGCGAAAGCCGGACGCTACTTGCCGAAGTGTTGCGCGTTGATCTCGATGAAGCTCTTCCACTTTTCCGGCGTCTCGTCGAGCGCGAAGATCGCTTCCACGGGACAGGCCGGAACGCAGGCGCCGCAGTCGATGCACTCGTCAGGGTGGATGAACAGCTGGTTTGCCGACTCGAACGCGGGCTCGTCCTTCCGCGGGTGAATGCAGTCCACGGGGCAGACATCGACACACGCGGTGTCCTTCGTGCCGATGCAGGGCTCGGTGATGATATACGCCATATCAGCGCGCAAGTATAACTCGGAGGTCTGAGGTTGACGCGACTCCTGGCGGCCGCGGCCGTCCTGTGGCTCACGACGACGGCGATTGCCGCCGAGATTCCACCTTCGGGCACCTGGACCGGTGCGCCTGGGTATCTGCGGCTCTTCGCGCCATCCGGGCCGCGCGCGGCGGCGTATCACATTTACGTCTCGCCGCTCGGCATCGACACGCTGCTGGCGCGTTTGGCCTCCGAACCATCGCTGCTCCATCCACCGGGCGCCTGGATGCCCGCGGCGCTTGTGCCCGGCGACGCGTTCGGTCAGACCGGCAGCTACGATCGATCGAAACTGGCGCGGCTCTACGGCTCCAAGCGTGCGCTCGTGGCACACGGCCCTCGCGGGCCCTCGACTCCGCTCGGGGCAAGTTCCGAGGCTTGGACACTCATCTCGCCGTATCCAAGTCGCGATTTGACCCGCCTCGAGCCCGGCACGATGCTGATTGTTCTAAACCTCCAGCTTCCGTAATCCGTCGGTTTCTCGTAGGGATTTACGTAACCCGTATAAACCGCCCGTTAGATCCGAAAGGAAATACATGGAGATCGGGGCTTAGACGTGGCGCGACCTTTGCCGTTCGAGTGGATTCTGCCCACGGAGTTGATGCCCGTCACATCGTCGCTGACGAACCGGATATTCGTCGCCTGCACATTGCTGGCGATGCTCTCGCTCGGCTTCGCGTTCTACTTCGTGAACGCGCGCGCCACGAGCGAGGCCGAGGCGGAGCTGCGCCGCGGGTTGAGCGAAGCGGGCATCCTCGTCGATCAGAACCGCGTCGGCCTGACCGACACCTTCACGCGCCTGGCGCGGCTCGTCGCCGATCTGCCGAAGCTGAAGGCCGCAGTCGAAACGGGCGATCCACCGACCGTGCAGCCGCTCGCCGACGAATACCTCAGCCAGATGAAGGGCGACGTGCTGCTGCTCACCGGACGCCGCGGCGAGCTGCTCGGCCGATCCGGCGAAGGCGCGGACGAACTCACCGTGCCCGCCGCGCTCAAGGATCCGAAATCGATCGACGAGATCTCCACCTTCATGCCGCACTCGCGCGGCGTGCTGCAGGTGGTCAGCGTGCCGATTCTGATCGATCGCGATCCCGAGCCCGACGTGCTCGGACGGCTCACCGTCGGCTTCTTCCTCGATGACAAGTTCGCGGAACAGATCAAGCGGCTGACCGCGAGCGAGATCGCGTTCGGCGCCGGCGACCGCATTCTCGCGTCGACGCTTCCCGACGAGTCACGTGACGTGCTGGCGCCGGTCATCGGCGCGCACGACATCGCCACCGTGCGCATCGGCGACGAGGATTTCCTCGCGCTGGCGCGTCCGCTCGACGCCAACACGCCCGGCAGCCCGGTGGCGCTGGTCCTCCGCTCGCGCACCGAGCGGCTCCGCTTCCTGAACACGATTCGCACCGGCCTCGAGGGGGCGCTCGTCTTGACGCTGCTGCTCGCGACGATCGTCAGCTACGCGGTGGCGCGCACCGTGACGCGGCCGCTCTCGGCGATCACCCACGCGATGCGCGACGTCGCCGCCACCGGCGACCTCACCCGGAAGGTCTCGCTGCAAAGCGGCCCCTGGGACGACGAGGACGCGCGGCTGCTGGCGACGACGTTCAACACGCTCACGGAGTCGGTGGCGCGGTTCCAGGTGGAAGCCGCGCAGCGCGAGCGGCTGTCGTCGCTCGGTCGTTTGTCGACGGTGATCGCGCACGAGATCCGCAACCCGCTGATGATCATCAAGGCGACGCTCAGCACGCTGCGCCGCAGCGACCTGACGCCGGAGGAGCGCTCCGAGGCCGTGCACGACATCGCCGAAGAAACCACGCGCCTCAATCGCATCGTCACCGAGGTGCTCGACTTCGCCAAGCCGATCGCGTTCGAGTACGCCGAGTCGAACCTCAACGACATCTGCCTGTCGTCGGCGGCCGCGGCGTGGGCCGGCGAGTTCGACAGCCAGGTGGCGCTCGACCTCGATCCGTCGGTGCCGCGCATCGTCACCGACGCGGAACGGCTTCGCGCGGCGCTCATCAACATCCTCACCAACGCGCGGCATGCCGTCGGCGCGGCGCGCATGGACGACACGCACGCGAGCGTCATCGTGCGCACGCGCAGCAACGGCAACGGCCACGTCATCGTGTCCATCAAGGATCGCGGGATTGGCATCTCGTCAGAGGACATGGCGCACATCTTCGATCCGTACTTCACGACGCGCCGGGCGGGCACCGGCCTCGGTCTGCCGATCTCGAAGAACATCATCGAAGGCATGGGCGGAACGCTCGCCGTCGCCAGCGAGCTGGGCGTCGGCACGGAGATCCGCATCGATCTTCCGATCACACCTCCGCGCGTGCCGAGCGGAGTCGAGGAGGTACCGGCATGAGCGCCATCCACGGCTCGATTCTGCTCGCCGACGACGAGGAAAAGATCCTCAAGCGCCTCGGGCGCGCGCTCCGGGACGAGGGGCACGAGGTCGTGGAAACGACGTCGGCGCGCGGCGCGCAGAAACAGCTGCTCGAGAAGTCGTTCGACCTCCTCGTGGTCGACAACATCATGCCCGGCATGACCGGTCTCGAGCTGATTCGCGAGATCGCGAAAGACGTGCCGCCGTCGGACCGGCCGCAGGTGCTGATGATGACCGCGCACGCGACGGTGGAAAGCGCCATCGAGGCGATGAAGCTGGGCGCGCTCGATTACCTGCAGAAGCCGTTCGAGGTCGAGGAGCTGCTGGCGCTGGTGCACCACGCGCTCGAGCATCAGCGGCTCCGTTCGCAGCGCCAGTATCTGATCAGCGAGCGCAGCGCCGAATTCAACCAGTACGGCATCGTCGGCCGCAGCCGGGCGATGCAGGAGGTCATCCAGCGCGCGGAGCTGGTCGCGCAGACGAAGAGCACGGTGCTGATTACCGGCGAGACCGGCACCGGCAAGGAGATGGTGGCGCGCGCCATCCATCACCGCAGCGCGCAGCGCGACATGCCGCTCATCAAGGTCAACTGCGCGGCCATTCCCGAGACGCTGCTCGAATCGGAGCTCTTCGGCCACGTGCGCGGCGCGTTCACGGGCGCGACGATGACCAAGCGCGGGAAGTTCGCGCTGGCCGACGGCGGGTCGATCTTCCTCGACGAGATCGGCACGTTGACGACGGCGATCCAGGCGAAGCTGCTGCGCGTCCTGCAGGAGCGCGAGTTCGAGCCGCTCGGCGCCGAGCGCACGCAGCGCGTGGAGGTGCGGGTGATCGCGGCAACCAACCGGGATCTGAAGCAGATGGTCGCCGATGCGAAGTTCCAGCAAGACCTCTATTACCGGCTGAACGTCATCCCCATTCAGATTCCGCCGCTGCGCGAGCGGCGCGAAGACATCGGCGTGCTGATCGACCACTTCATCGACAAGCACAAGCAGCGCACCGGCAAGACCATCGACAAGCTCGAGGACGATGTCGTGCAGGCGCTGCACAAGTACGACTGGCCGGGCAACGTGCGCGAGCTCGAAAACACCATCGAGCGCGCGGTGGTGCTGGCGACCGGTCCCGTGATCACGCGCGGCGCCATTTCCCTGCTCGGCGCGACCGCCGTGCCGCCTCCCGGACTTCCCTCGCTGCGCCTGCACTCGAATCTCGAATGGGTGGAGCGCGAAACGATCCGCCGCGCGCTGGAGCAGTCGGGCGGCGTGAAGAAGGACGCCGCGGAGCTGATGGGCATCAGCCAGCGCGCGCTCAGTTATTACCTCGCCAAGTACCGCATCGACTGAGCGCTGCACGGTTACTGCATCTGTGTGCAATTACCGCACAAGTAAATGAGTTCCGGGGCATGTGGGAGACTTTCGGCGCTTTCCCGCGCATCGGCCTGCTGACGACACGGTACCCTCCTTGCTCACCGTCGCAGCGCTCCGGGAGAAATGCACATGAACATACGTACCGCCTTGCGCCGCGCCATACTCGGCGCCGCGACCGTCGTGTTCGCCCTGGCTGCCACGAGCTGCGATGAGAAACTCTCCGACCTCACTGGCCCGACGCCAAATCTCCAACCGACGTTTACGAGCATCCAACAGGAGATTTTCAACACGACTGACGCCTCGGGGCGGCTTGCGTGTACGAATTGCCATAGCAACGTCGGCAGAAATCCTTCCGGCGGCATGAACCTGCTGGGTGCCGTCTCGTACGCGAACCTCGTTGGCGTCGCGAGCACCGGCAAGCCGGGCGCCGTGCGCGTGATTCCGGGCGATCCCGACAACAGCTACATCATTCACAAACTCCAGGGATCGTCGGACATCGCCGGGGTGCGAATGCCGCGAGGAAACGGACCCTTCCTGACCGATGGCCAGATCCTGGTCATCAAGCGCTGGATTGCCAACGGCGCGCCCAACAATTGAGGAGTCGATGATGACGATTCGGCGTAGCGTCGTTGCGCTCATCACGGTCCTGGCGTTCGGCGTCCCGGCCTGGGCGCAGGACGGCGCCGGCGCGGGCACACCCGCCGCCGGTGCGCCAGCCGCGGCGGCGGCTGGCCAGAGGCAGGTGGCTCCGGAAGACGATCCCGATCTGGATATCGATCCGCTGCAATCCGACTTCACCCTGATCGGGCTGCCCACCACGCTGCGAATGCCGCGCATGAAGAGTGCGTTCCGAGTAACGCATCGATTCACGCGTTCCCTGGGACAGGGCGACTTCGGCAGCCTGGCTTCGGATTTCTTCGGTATCGATTCCGGCGCCGCGATTGGGCTCGAGTACCGCTTCGGCCTCATGCGAGGCGCGGACGTCGGCATCCGGCGAACCAACGATCGCACCATCGAGTTCGAGGCCGAGTACAACCTCCTGACGCAGGTCCGCAACGCGAAACCCATCGGCCTGAGCGCGTTCGCGTCGATTGACGGGACGAACAACTTCCGCGACAGCTACTCGCCCGCGCTGGGCGTGGTGCTCTCGCGGACGCTGGGACGCGCGGGAACCGTGTATGTCGATCCAATCTGGGTCAACAACTCGAACCCGTTGCCGTCGGTGTTGGCCGACAACAACGACTCCTTCCTGCTCGGCCTGGGAACCCGCCTCCGCA
>QHWQ01000212.1 GCA_003222635.1 Acidobacteriota bacterium
CGCGGCGGACGCCCGAGGCGACCGGCGAGCACCACTACGATCCGCACTACCTGTCGAGCGCGTCATGGACGAACCCGGTGACGAGCCGAATCCTGCTCGAGGCGGGGACGACGATCTATGTGATCAACCAGAACGACAAGCGCGAGCCCGGATTTCCGCAGACGAACATTCAAATCACCGATCAGGGACTCAATCTGATCTACGGCAACATTCCGACGCGGACGCTGCCGCGCCGCCAGTACCTGTATCGCTTCGCCGTGTCGCGCGTCACCGCGTTGCATACGCTGAAGACCGGTGTGACGGCGAGACAGGTCCGCATCGGCGACATCGACAACCTTGGTCACGATCTGTGGATGCACAACGGGTCGATCAACTACCGCTTCCGGAATGGCGCGCCCAACCAGCTCACGTTGACCGATGCGCCGTGGAATTTCGAGGAGTCGGTGAGGGACGTGGCGTTCTATGCGCAGGATCAGTGGACCGTCAAGCGCCTCACGCTCAACGCCGGCGTGCGCTACAGCGACGCACGGGCCTGGACCCCGGAGCAGGTGCTCGGCGCCGGCTTCTTCGTGCCCGAGCGGCGGTTCGCGCCGGTCAAGAACATTCCGCATTACCGCAACCTGAGCCCGCGCATCGGGTTCGCCTACGATCTGTTCGGCACCGGCCGAACGGCGGTGAAGGCGTCGCTCGGCCACTATCCGGATCGCGTAATCATGGCGTCCGCGAACCCCGCTGTGAATCTCACGCGCACGACCAGCCGCAACTGGACCGACAGCAACGCGAATTACCGTCCCGATTGTGATCTGCTCAACCCGGCGGCCAACGGCGAGTGTGGCGCGTGGTCCAATCTCAACTTCGGCAAGGCGAATGCGGAGACGCGCTACGCTGACGACGCGCAGAGCGGATTCAACAATCAATTCGACAACTGGCAGGGCTCCGTGTCGTTCCAGCACGAGCTGCGGCCGGGAGTGGGACTGAACGTCGGCTACTTCCGCACGTGGTACGGCGGCTTTCTCGTCACGGACAATCAGCTGACGTCCGCATCGGATTACGACCCGTTCTGCATCACCGTGCCGACCGACAACCGGCTGCCGAACAGCGGCCAGCGCTTGTGCGGGTTCTCTGACGTCAAGCCGGCCGCGTTCGGCCTGGTGGACAACCTCGTCACCCAGGCGTCGCACTTCGGCAAGCAGACGCAGGTCTTCAACGGCGTCGACGTCACGCTCAATGCACGGTTCGGGCAGGGCGGCCAGTTTTCCGGCGGCCTGAGCGCGGGACGCACGTCGACGAACAACTGCTATCAGAACGGCGATCCCTCGCTGACCGCGCAGGCGTTCCCGGGTGTGCTGGCGTTGCCGACCGCATCCGGGATGTTCCCGACCACAGCCACGATCTCGAGATCGGCGGCTTTCTGCGCGTCCGCGCCGCCGTGGTCGCAGTCGACGCAGGTGAAGTTCATGGCCGTCTACCCGCTGCCGTTTCACATCCAGACGAGCGCGATTTACCAGAACAGCTCGGGGATTCCGATCACCGCCAGCTATGTCGCGAGCAACGCGGAAATCCTGCCGTCGCTCGGACGCAATCTCGGCTCCTGCCGCGGCGCCGCGACGTGCACTGGCAATCTCACCGTTGAACTGATCCCTCCAAACTCCGTGTTCGAACCGCGGCTCCAGCAGGTGGACCTGCGCTTCTCGCGGCTCTTTCAATTCGGTTCGCGCAAGCTGCGCGGGGACGTGGACATCTACAACCTGCTGAACGCGAGCAACGTGCTCAACATGAACACGACCTACAGCCCGCCGGGAGGCGTCTGGCAGGACGTGACGCAGATTCTCGGCGGCCGTCTGGTGCGGCTTGGGGTGCAGGTGGAGTTTTGATTTACGACATGAATCGACGCGAGTTCCTGAAGACTGCTGCCGCCGCAACCGCGGGCGCCCTCGTTTCGGGTGATGGCTTCGCCCAGGGGGCACGGCGCCGCGCGATGATCAACGGCCGCCGCGTCACGGTCGTCGACGTGCACGCGCACACGTTCGTGCCCGAGGTGTGGGATCTCGTGAAGGACACGCCGCTGGCGGCGTCGGCGCGCAACAACCTCACGGGTGCGATTGCGCTCGGTCCGGGCACGGCGGCCCGCCTGCAGTACATGGACAAGGAGGGGATCGACTACCAGGCGATCAACGTCAACGCCTGGGGCTACTCGGCGGATCGCGCGCTCGCGCGCGACCTCGTGCAGCTGCAGAACGAAAAGATTGCGGCGGCCGTCGCGCAGCATCCCGATCGCTTCGTCGGCATGGCGGCGCTGGCATTGCAGCATCCCGACCTTGCGGCGGACCAGCTCGATTATGCGGTGAAGAAGCTCGGACTGCGCGGCGGCGCCATCGGCGGCAGCGTCGAGGGGCAGGAGCTCTCCGATCGGAAGTTCGATCCATTCTGGGCCAAGGCGTCGGAGCTCGGCGTGCTCCTGTTCATGCATCCTCAGCAGGCAGCAGGAACAACAGCGAATCCACGTCTGAACGGAAAGGGTGGACTGGGCAACAGGATCGGCAATCCGCTCGAAACCACGGTCTTCCTCTCGCACCTGATTTTCGAAGGCGTGTTCGATCGTTTCCCGGGTCTTCGCATCTGCGGTGCCCATGCAGGCGGATACCTGCCGTCCTACAGCGGCCGCTCGGATGCCGGGTGCGCCCAGGCCAACGGCGACGATTGCCGGGCGCTCAAGAAGAAGCCGAGCGAGTACTTCAAGAAAGAGATCGTGATCGACACGATGATCTTTCACGAGGAGGGGCTCCGGCATCTGGTGGCCGAAGTCGGCGTCGGTCAGATGGTCTACGGAACGGACTATCCCTACGAGTGGCCGGTCGGCATCGACTTCATCCTCAACGCGCCGTTCCTCAGCAACGCCGACAAGGAAGCGATGCTCGGCGGGAACGCGATGAAGATGCTTCGCATCACGTCCTGACGGATCGCCGGTACATGTTTGATGTCGTCCGGTCGGGCGTTTGTACACCCGGGGGACGACATGGCGAAACGTCTGATGATCCTGATGTTGGGCGCGTTGGTGGCCGGGACCGACGCTCGCGCACAGAGCGCCCAGAGCGCCGGCGAGGCGCTACGGACGGTTCTGTTCAGGGGCGAAGACTCCTCAGCCACGGGGGCGCTCTCGGAGAATTCGAGCGCGGCGCTGTACGGCTTGTTGCTCGGCGAAACGACCACGTTTCCCATCGGATCCTCGGCGGGCGGGTTCACGTGGACCTTCGATTCCAACCTCAGGGTGCCCATCCGGCGCAGCAGCAGTTTCGGGTCGATGTTTGCCGAACGTCCGTTCACGACGGGCAGGGGCAAGTTGAACCTCGGGGCGGCCTTTCAGCACACGAGATTCACGTCTGTCGGCGGACAGCCGCTGACGAATCTCGAGTCATCCATCTCCTACAGGTTCGGCAACGAGATTTACCGCCTCGCGTCCTCCGTCCAGGTCGAGATCGATCGGACCGTCCTGAGCGCCACCTACGGCATTCACGACAGAGTGGACGTCGGCGTGATCGTACCCGTGGGCCGTGCCCACGTATCGGGGTTCAGTTCCAACTATCAGCTTTACCAGGGCATCGTCGACACCAAGCGCACGGACGCCAGCGGTTCGTCCTTCGGGACCGGGGACATGGTGGTCCGGACGAAAGCCGCTCTGATCGCCACGAATCGATTCGATGCCGCAGCCGCAGTCGATGTGCGGCTCCCGACGGGCGATCCCGACAAGCTGCTCGGCACCGGCCATACGCAGGCGAAGGTCCTGTTCATCGGCGGCTCGACAGTGGGCAGCGTGACGCCCCATGTGAACGTCGGATACACGCTCGGCGGGTCGGGCATGACGTTCGGCGCCGATAACCGCTGGAGCGGCTCGTTCGGCGACCCCGAGCTCATTCGGCGGCAGCCATCCGACGAGTTCAACTACACGGTCGGCGCGGACGTCGCCGCGACGCCAAGGATCACGATCGCCGGTGACGTCATTGGACGCGTCGTGAAAAACACCGCGGAAATGAGACTGTTCGACAACGGTCCGTCCGTTCCCGATCGGCAAATCTTCCTCGAGGTCGTGCCCGGCACGGTGCACCTGCTGCTGGGCGCCGTGGGCGCCAAGGTCAGCATCGGCGGCTCGTGGCTGGCGACGGGCACGATTCTCGTTCCGGTGAACGACCACGGGATCAAGCCAGCCGTGACGCCGGTCATCGGATTCGAACGGGCATTCTGATCGATGCAGGGAAACATGGCCCTTGGTGTCGCGGAGGTCGCGCCACGGACCGCGCGCATCTTCCTCAGCTACAAGCGGAACGTCGAACCGGATCAGGCGCTGGCGCACGACGTCGTTGCGAACTTGTCCAGCGCGGGACACTGTGTGTTCATCGATCAGCGGCTGATCGTGGGGCAGGCGTGGGCGGAGGAGATCGAAAAGCAGGTCCGCCAGTCCGACTACCTCATCGTGTTTCTGACGGCGGAATCGAGCCGCAGCGAGATGGTGCGCGGCGAGATCGAGATCGCGCGCCACCATGCCGCAATCAATGGGTCTCCGCGGATTCTGCCGGTGCGCCTCGCGTTCGACGGACCGCTGCCGTACCCGCTCAACGCGTATCTGGACAAGATTCAGTACGCCGTCTGGTCCGGCGGCGAAGATACGCCGCGCCTCATCCGCGAGTTGCTCGACGTCGTCGGCTGCGACGCGAGCCCGGAGTCGGGCTCGCGCGAGCCTTCTTCGATCGACGTCGGGCAGCGTCCGCCGGCATACGCAGCCCCGCTGCCCGTTCCCGGAGGAACGCTGGACGTCGACGATCCGTGGTACCTGGCACGCCCCACGGATGCGACGGCGCTCGCGCTCATCCGTCAACCCGGTCAGACGCTGACGATCAAAGGACCGCGGCAGATGGGCAAGAGCTCGCTGCTGATGCGAACGATCAGCGCGGGGCTGGATCTCGGCAAGAGCGTGGCGCTGCTCGATTTTCAACTCGTGGACGAAGATGGCAAGGCGAACGCGGACCTGTTCTTCCGCCGTTTCGCCTCGTGGGTCGCCGAGCAGCTCAATCTGCCCGACAGCGTCGAGACGTTCTGGCATGCCGGCTACTCGAGCCCGCAGAACTGCAC
>QHWQ01000329.1 GCA_003222635.1 Acidobacteriota bacterium
GGCTGAGCGGCCGCGCTGCGTGGGTCGGTCCGATTACCGAGCATGGCGTCGCGGTTGTGGGTGCGCGCGGCGAATCGCACGTGACGGCGTGTGCCGTGGCGCTCGACGGCCACGGCGTGCAGGTGACCGAGGCGCGCACGTCGGGGCTGCGCGGGTTTATCTGGGGGCACGTGCTGTTTGCGGGGACGTCATGCCTCGCATCCGCGGAGACGACCGGCATCATGGCGCGCGCGAGGACGCTCATTGCATCCGTCGCGCTCGGCATCGGCGACCGTGCGCTGCGCGAATCGCTCGCGGTGGTGCATCGCGAACATGGCGCCGGCGGCGAGCAGACCGTTCAGGGACTGCTCGCGGATACGGCGACCGATCTCGAAGCCGCGCGCATGCTGACCTGGCAGGCCGCGGGGCAGGGTGCCGACGTGTCGCTCGCGGCGGGATCGATGGCCAAGCTCGCGGCGACGAGCGCCGCGCAGGCGGCGGTGGTGCGCGCGACGCAGGTCGTCGGCGTCGACAGCTTCCGCCGAGGCCATGTCATCGAACGGCTCACGCAGGACGTGCGCGCGATCGAGCTGTTCGCCGGGCGCACGGAAGCGCTGCGCGAATCCGTGGCGGATGCGGAGCTACCGCGAGTCTGAACCACGAAGGCGCGCTTCGCGCGCGACACGAAGGTCACGAAGTCGTGTCTTGTCGCGAAGCGACCTGCGTGGTTTATCCGAGGATTTGTTTGGCGATCGTCTGCAGCTGCAGGTTCGACGTCCCCTCGTAGATCTGACCGATCTTCGCGTCGCGGAAGAATTTCTCGACGGGATAGTCCTTGACGAACCCGTAGCCGCCGAACAGATTCACGGCGAGCGAGCTGACGTGTTCGGCGACCTCTGACGAAAAGATCTTGCACATCGCCGCTTCCTTGAGGAACGGCGAGCCCGCGTCGCGCAGCCGCGCCGCGTTGTAGACCATCAGGCGCGCCGCTTCGACTTCCGTTGCCGCGCGCGCGATCTGGAACTGGACGCTCTGGAAGTCGGCGATCGCCTTGCCGAACTGCTTGCGCTCTTTCGTGTACTTGATCGTCGCGTCGAGCGCGCCCTGCGCGAGGCCGACCATCTGCGCGCCGATGCCGATGCGCCCTTCGTTCAGCGTTTCAATCGCGACCTTGTAGCCCTTGCCCACCTCGCCGAGCACGTTGCCGCGCGGGACGTGGCAGTCCTCGAGCAGCAGCTCGCACGTGCTGCTCGCGCGGATGCCGAGCTTGTCTTCCTTCTTGCCGACCGTGAAGCCGGGGAAGCCGCGTTCGACGAGAAATGCCGTGATGCCCCGGTAGCCCGCCTCCGGGTTGACGTTCGCAAAGACGATGAAGAGGCCCGCTTCGTTGCCGTTGGTAATCCAGAGCTTGCGGCCGTTCAGGATGAAGCCGTCGCCGCGTTCGACCCCCCGCGTGGCCATGGCAAACGCATCGCTGCCGGATCCCGCTTCGGACAGCGCGTAGGCGCCGATAGTGCCGGAGGCGAGCTTCGGCAGGTGCGCCGCCTTCTGGGCCTCGGACGCCCACCGCATCACCGCGTTGATGACGAGCGTGTTCTGGACGTCCACCAGCACGCCTATGGAGGGATCAACGCGCGAAAGTGCTTCAACCGCCAGCACGGAGTGAAAAAAAGTGGCGCCGGCGCCGCCATGGGCCTCGGGAATCTCGACGGCCATGACCCCGAGGTCGAACAGGCTGGCAAGCAAATGCGGCGGGATCTTTGCGTGCTCGTCCATTTCGCGGACGAGGGGGCGGATTTCGCGGTCGGCGAACTCGTAAACGCTGTCGCGAAACAGCGCTTCGTCCGGGCTGAGCTGCGTCAGGGGTGTCGACAGGCTGTCAGTTTGTTGCATGCGTCCAAAACGTTAACAGGATTATCATGACTGGAATGCGCCGATTTGCCGCGTTTTTTGTGGCCGTTGTCCTGGCGTTCGCGGGCAGCCTCGTGCGCGCCCAGCAGGGTGGAACCACCCAGCCCGCTGCCGGCAGCCAGCAGCCGGCTGATCAGACCGAGCTGACCTTCCGCGCCGGCATCAATTTCGTCACGGTTGATGCGTACGTGTCGGATTCAAAGGGGCAGCCGATTACCGACCTGAACCAGTCCGACTTCGAGATTCTCGAGGACAACAAGCCGCAGAAAATCGAGCAGTTCCGCTTCATCAAGGTTGACGGCAACCCGAAGCCCGGTGAGCCGCCGCCGCAGCAGATCAAGAATCGAGACGACGAGGAGCGGGAAGCGGCGCGCGACGACACGCGCGTCTTCGTCATCTTCCTCGACGACTATCACACCCGGCTCGGCAGCTCGCTCGCCGTGCGGCAGCCGTTGAGCGAGTGGGCGCAGAACAACCTGCGGCCGCTCGACATGGTGGCGATCATGTATCCGCTGACGCCGGTCACCGACATCGACTTCACGCGGGACCACGCCAGGATCATCGGCGCCATCCAGAAGTTCGAGGGGCGCAAGTACAAGTACGAGCCGCGCAACCTGTTCGAGGAGCAGTATCAGCGCGCGCCGACGGAGATCGTCGAGCAGATCCGCAACCAGGTCGTGATGACCGCGCTGCGCGGCCTCTCCGTGCGTCTGGGGTCCATGCGCGACGGCCGCAAGTCGATTATCTACGTCAGCGAAGGGCTGCAGGCGATGCTGCCGCCGCAGTTGCGCAGCGCGGATGCCTCGCAGCCGAAGGTCGGCAACCCGCAGGCGTTCAACCCGTTCGCCGGGGAGAACGATCCGCGCGAGCAGACCGCGCAGGCCTTTTCGACCGCGGACCTCTACTCGCAGCTGCGCGACGTCTTCATCGCGGCCAACCGCAACAACACCGCGATCTACACCCTCGATCCGCGCGGCCTGGCGACCAACGAATTCGACATCGACGAGAACGTCGGTCCGGAGCAGGACCGCAACATGCTCCAGGCTTCCACCGATACCCTGCGCTCCATCGCCGACCAGACCGACGGCCGCGCCATCGTCGGCCGCAACGACCTCGCGAAGGGGCTCGCGCAGGCGATGCAGGATTCGACGGCGTACTACCTGATTGGCTACACGTCCGCGCAGGCGCCGGTCGATGGCAAGTTCCATCAGATCAAGGTGCAGCTCAGCGCGGCGGCGCGGAAACGCGGCCTGCAGGTGCGTGCGCGCCGCGGGTACTGGGCGGCGACGACGGAAGACGTCAAGAAGGCGGAGAAGGCGACGACGGCAGCGCCCGGCGCCTCGGAGGCCGCCAAGCCGGTCATGGCGGCGCTCGCGTCGATCGCGGTGCCCGTACAGTCCGGCAAGTACGTTCGCACGTGGCTTGGCACCGAGCGCGGCGCGGACGGCAAGACGAAGGTCACGCTCGTCTGGGAGCCGTTGCCGAAGACACCGGTCGGCAACCTGCGCAACGATCCGGCGCCGGGACGCGTGTCGGTGATCGCCGCGACGGAGAAGGGCGATCTCGTCTATCGCGGCCGCTCGCCCGACGGCGCGCAGCTGGCGAGCGCCAGTCCGCAGGCGACGGGCGCCAGCGCAAATCTTCCCGCGTCCGCGGCGACGACGGCCGCGCCGCAATCGCTGACGTTCGAAGCGCCGCCCGGCAAGCTGGAGCTGCGGATGACGGTGGAAGGCGCGGGCGGCGGCGTCCTCGATCAGGAGATCCGCAACATTACGATTCCGGATCTGACCGCCGCGCGTCCCGCGATCAGCACGCCGCGGGTGTATGCGGTGCGCACGCCGCGCGAGTTCCAGGCGATTGCCGCCAACGCCGCCGCGGTGCCGCCGGCCAACCGCGAGTTCTCGCGCACGATGCGTCTGCTCCTCCGGTTCGACAGTTACGGGCCGGGCAACGAGGTGCCGGCGCCGACGGCCGCGCTCCTCAACAGCAACGGCCAGAAGTTCACCGACGTGCCCGTCACCGCGGCCACGGCAGGCGGCACGCATCAGATCGACATGAGCCTCGCGACGATCCCGGCGGGTGAGTACGTGATCGAGATCACGACCAAGAGTGCAACGGGCGACACCGCCAAAGAGCTCGTCGCATTCCGCGTGATAAGTTAGCGCGGTGCTGGGTCGCCTCGTGTATTCGCGCCTGCGGCAGGCGCTGCTTCCTGATTTCCGGCGCGCGTGGTCGAAGGACGTCGACGCGTCGGTCAAGACTCTTCAACGCGAGCTCTCGCAGATGCAGGCGGAGCTCTCGGCGCTGCGGCAGGCACACGACGCGCTCGCGGTGAAGGAGTGGCTGCAGACGCGCGAGCCGCTGATGGCGACCGTCGATAGCCGGCTGCAGCTCGAGCCGATTCGCGCGCACATCGTCAACGCGGTCGCACGCGCCCAGGTCTCGACGGATCCGACCACGCACGCGGTGATCGAGAACATCCTGCCGAAGGATTTCTACGAGCTCGTGAACGCGGCGATTCCGCCGGCGGAGCTGTTTCCCTCGCGCGATCCCGTCAAGCAGGACTTTCACATCGACGAGCACCTCGCGACCGCGCCGGCGCTCACGCAGCGCGTGTGGCGCTTCTTCGACGAGGACGTTGTGGCCGGCATTCTGGCACCGGCGCTCCATCAGCGGTTCCACGCGGCGGTCGTCGATCACTATGCGGAGACGGCTGCCGGTGACTTCGGCGAGCGGGCGGCGGCGATTCCGCATCGCGGCTTCGCGGGACGGTTGCACCTGCGGCGGCCTGGCTATCACCTGAAGGCGCACCTCGATCCCAAGCGCGTGGTGATCACCGGACTGGTGTACTTCGCGCGCCCCGGCGACAGCGAGGCCTACGGGACGCAGCTGTTCCGCGTCGGGAAATCATTCCGGTCGAGCGCAATGGGGAAGTTCTATCCAGAAGATGAAGGACTGCCGGTGGAACTGGCGCGCACGGTGCCGTTCCGCCCCAACACCCTGTTCGCGTTCGTCAACTCGAAAGCGGCGCATGGCGCGACGCTGCCGCCGGATGCGCCGCTGCGCGAGCGATACGCGTATCAGTTCTACGTGAAGCCGCGCGACGGCGACCTCAAGAAGCTCCTGTTGGAGCTGCCTCCCGAATTGCGCACCAACTGGGCGCGCTTCCTGGACGAAAAAGTCCAAGCCCTCGACTAGCGACGGCGGTATCATGCGCGCCACTGGAGGCGTTCATGACTCGACTGCTCGTCATCTGCGCGTGTGCGTTCGCATTGGTGGCCACTGTGGTTGTTGCGCAGGCTCCGCGCGCCCAGCGGCCCGATCCGCGGACCATTCAGCTGCGCGGCAACCGGTTCAAACCGCTCACATACGACGAGATGACGCCGGCGCAGAAGACGATGATCGAGCATCTCATTGCCGGGCCGCGCGGCGGGGTCAATGGACCGTTCAACGTGTTGCTGCGCAGCCCGGAAATCGGCGATCTTGGTCAGGAATTCGGCGGAGCGGCGCGCTTCAAGTCGTCGCTGCCGCAGCGGCTCTACGAGCTGGCGATTCTCGTGACGGCACGCTACTGGACGGCGCAGTACGAATGGCAGGCGCATCATCGGTCCGCGCTGCAGGCGGGCCTGAGCGCATCGATCTGCGACGCGATTGCGGCCGGCCGCCGTCCCACGGGAATGCGGAAGGATGAAGAAGCGCTCTACAACTTCGTGTCCGAGCTGCTGAATACCAAGCACGTGAGCGACGCCACGTTCAACGCCGCGAAGAGCGTCTTCGGCGAGCGCGGCATCGTCGACATCATCGCCGTGACCGGCTGGTACAACCTCGTGTCGATGATGCTGAACGTCGATCAGTATCCGGTTAACGAAGGGACCCAGCCGGAGCTGAAGCCGCTCACCGGCACGCGATAAGTCGTTCCTCAAGTGAGTCGAGCGGCCCGGGTCCTGTCGCCGGGTCTCCCCACGCCGTGCTCGGCGCTCCCACGCGCCTAACGGCGCTCGTCGCGCCTGCGGCGCGGCGTGGGGATGCCCCTCCCGGCGCCACTCGCTGGAAAACAGTGCTCGACTCACGTGCGTGGCGTGTCCTGTCTGTTCGGCGGCGATTGTCTTCGCGTCTGACGGCGGTATCATGCGCCAAGTGGCTACGCTCGATTGGTCCCAATGCACGGCAGTGGAAAGCATTCCCGGCAAGGTGAGCGGCGCCTGGGTGTTCAAGGGCACGCGTACGCCGGTGGCGGTCATTTTCGAAAACCTGGAAGACGGGATGACCATTGATGAAGTGGTCGCGCAGTTTCCTGTCACGCGCGAACAGGTGAAGGCCGTCCTCGAATTTGCCGCACGCAGTCTCGACACGCCCGTTCCCGGGCGCTAATGCGCGTTCTGCTCGACAACGGCATGCCTCGCGGCGTCGCGACCGCGCTGTCAGGGCATGTCGTGGAGGAAGTTCGCGGGCGAGGCTGGGACACGCTGCGAAACGGCGAGCTGCTCGACGCAGCTGAAACCGCCGGCTTCGAAGTGTTCGTCACCACGGACCAGAATATTCGCTATCAGCAGAATCTGACTGGTCGCAAGCTCGCAGTAGTGGTGCTCACCAGCGCTCGTTGGAAACTTATCAGCCGCAGACTCTCTGAGATTGCCGCCGCTGTGACCGCTGCGCGACGCGGCGCCCTCAACGAGGTTGAGATTCCTAGCGATTAGTACGGTCGGCTCAGAAGTTCGGCCAGTAGGTCGGCGCGTTGGGCACGCTGCAGCCCTCGAATTTTCGAGCGGCCTTCTGGCGCCTGCGTCGCAACACGAGGGGGGCCGATCGTCGGCGCTTGCCGTCGAAGCGCTGCGTCGGAGAGACCACGTCACTAAGAATCTGTCAGAGGCATGACGCTATCAAGTTCGGTGATCAGATGCGCCTTCGCATCTGGAGTCAGAACAGCTGCGATAAAAGGTTGCGCAACTCGCGCAAGCGTGAAGATCAACAGCTGTTTGAGATGGCGACTGTTCGCGCGCTTAATATCTTGGTAATCCTTACCAAGTGGCTGTCCGATGCGGTCAATGTCACTCTCTGAGATCTGCTTGCCCTTGACGTGAGCGCATTCATTCCGCAATGCATTAACGCGCCGCAGGGCGCTAATCGCCGCATCATCGACGACATCGAAGGCATGCACGAGCGAAAGCTTTTGTGCGAATGTCAGTCGGCCCTCGTCCAAAATGCGATCCGGACGCTTTAGCACGCCCGAGATGATTCGCTCGAGCATTTGTTCCGCGAGCAGGTGAAATCGGAGTAATGGGAGGGATATGTCATCCACAGCTCCCAACGCCGCTTTGAGATCCTCCGCTTCGCGCGCTGCTAGCGGCAAGATGCGTTCGTGAAGTCGACGCTGGAGTTCGTTGATATCGACAGCCATCAGATTATCTTCGATGCTCCGTCTCTGTGCCAGTTCTTACAGCTCGATCGGCGCTTCTTGAAATCCAGCTGCTTTGAACAGGCGCCGAAAGAATGCATCGATCTCATCAAGAAAGTGCGAACACAATCGAAAAGTGATTGTTAGCTCTTGTTCTGAAGTATTAATCAAACCGTGAGACCGCACGGGACTCAATCGTAGGTCCTCCAGGTACTCCTTCAAGAGTCGTTGAACCACATCTTGCTGTTCCCGCGATTCACCCTGTCGCCCTCGCCGATGAATGATGATGTTACGAATCTCCTGGAGGTTGCGGAGTTCGTGCCAGCCAAGGTCGTTCGCGATATCGAGCTTCACGACTTTGATGAGATATGTCTGCGACTTCAATACGCCAGCCCCCTGAAGATCCTTAACATCTCTAAGTCCAACGAGCGATCACGTCTAAGACGCCTGGCGCAGGCATGTAATTGGGTCTCGACAAGGGAGTGCAGCAAAATAATCACGGCGTACGCAGATAATCGTGGCAACCAGTATTCGAAATTCTCTCGCAAGATGTCGTACTCGACGAAGAAGTCATCTCCTTCCCAACCTTCCGATTCAGCACGTCGTTGCAGTTTGTCTGCCGCCTCGATCGATGCGGCCTCAGAAGCGGCATGAGAGATCGCATCGAGAAAGGCCTTAGTGCCTACAATCCACGAGTTGAATTCCCAAACGAAAGGGTCGAACTTCATTAGATCTGCACTCTCATTGCACTCACTCACTCACCAAAGAAGACGGGCCAAGTCTCCTTGGGTGTTGGTACGTCTGTGTTTAGCGGGTCGGTGCGATTGTTGACCCGCGGTCGGTGCGATTCTACGTCCAGGTCGGTGCAATCGTGTTCGCGGTGATCGGTGCGAGCGGTCAGTGGACGGTCGGTGCGGTCTGCAGGATCTCGGGCACGCTGGGTGTGCGCGCGGTGAGGAGCGTGACCAGGATATCGGTGGCGTCGAGGCCGCGCTGGTCGGCGGTGCGCAGGATGCTCGTGAGCACTTGTTGACTGTCAGCCCCGCGACGCGTCCGATTGCCGCCGCCACACATCTTGCGCGTGACCACCGCCGGTCGCAGCGCCTGCTCGGCGCGCCAATTGGTGGCATCGAGCGTGGGATCAAAGAGAAAGCTGAAGACGGCGTCGTATTCGACGACGAGGTGTCCTTGAAACCGGCGCACGCGGAGGAGCCGACTGGGCGGGCGCGTCAGCAGGTGGCCGAGGCGCTCGATATAAAGCCCGCGCGCGACGGCGAGCCCATGGTCGGAGATCGTGCCATCGTGATAGCGATCGCGCGTGGCCAGCGCCGCCTGCAGAATCGCCTTCACCTTGGTGACAAAGGGCTGCGCTGGATAGTCGAGCAGGAGCGCGCGACATCGCCGCAGCAGGTGCGCGAGACAGGTCTGATGCGCCGCTTGTTTGAATTGTCGGTACGACTGCCAGCCGTCACGCTGCAGGACGCCGGCGTAATCGACCCCAATGATGTGCGCCGCTTGCGCCAGTCCCCGCCCGGGTTGGATCGCGTAGGCCGTCGTCTCCGGGGTGACGAAGGCCCAGAGCCACTGCAGGTCGGCGTCGACACGCCAGCTCGTTTCATCGGCGGTCACGACCGGACTGCCGCGCACGGTCGCGCACAGCGTCTCGTAGGTCGGTTGCGCCTGGCGCGCGGCCCGGTGCACGGCGTGCACCAACCCCCCGCGCGTGACCGTCAGCCCGAAACGATCGCGCAGCAGCGCCGCGATCTTCCCGTAGGGCAACCCGAAGCGTTTATTCAACAGCACGGCGAAGGCGACGGTCTGCGGACCCAGTTGCACGGCCGCGGCACCCAGGGCATCGGAGGTTTGGAGCGGATGCCGGCCTTGCACGCGTCGCTGACAGCGCGTGCAGGCACCGATGTGGACGTGAAACGCGCGGATCAGCGGCCGTTGGACCGGCAGCTCTTCTTGATACTGGGTGGCGACGCGGAGGCGGCGCACCGGGGCGGAACAGTGCGGACAGTGCGACGGCAGCGGTGCCTCAAACGTTTCATCGACCTGCGTCGGCAGCGGCCGATGGGCGCACCGGCCATACGCGACGCCGGCTTTTCGCCCTGGCCGCCGCGGCTCGGCGACGCGCGTGCCACGCGCGAAGGGTGCGGCTTGCCGATAGACGGCGCGCCGCGCCGCGTCGAGTTGCTCGTTCAGTTTCTCGATCTCGCGGCGGAGCCGTTGCCGCTCCGCCTCCGAGCGCCGCAGATCCTCTACCGAGTGCCGCAGGTCCTCCCGCAACCGCTCGATCTCCCGACGCTGCTCGTCGATGATCTGCTGCGGGTCACGAGGCGGCGTCGCATCGTCGCGCTGCGGCACCCGCCTGTTATGCCAGATTCATGCGCACAGTACAAGAGGAATCCTCTGCGCCTCTGTGTCTCTGCGGCCCGTGACCAGTGTGAGGGGCGGGTCAGCGCAGTGCTGACCCGCTAAACAGATACGTTGGTAGTTAGTGGATGGTGGCTGGTCACTCTCGTTCTTCTGGAACCGGGTTTATAGGCGAGTTCCACTCGACATGGCACGGGCTTCCGCGCTGCGCGAAACGCCTGCAACTACCAACTGCCAACTACCAACTACGGTGGTGGGAAGTCTGAGCGGAACGCATCGCCGCGTAGTGGCCATTGGAGAACGAAATCGCGCGCGTCGACTCAGTCCCAGTCCTCCTCTTTTGGCTGAAGCGATTCAATCAAACCATTGAGCATGCGGCCGACGTCGTCGACGCGGCTCGCGATCCGCTTGTAATCGGCTGGAGTGACATACGCGAGACGACGCGCAATCTCGAGTTGCACATCGACCTCGCCCTGAGAACCGAGCGCGATGTCGAGATGATTCAAGTGTGCCTTTCGACGCTTCCGGCGGCTGCCCTCACCGATGTTCGAGGGTATGGAAACGGCGGATCGTCGGATTTGCGACGTGAGTCCGAACCGCTCGTCGCCTGGAAATGTCTTGGAGATTCGGTAGATGTCCTCAACGAGCAGCATCGCCTGCTGCCACACCTTGAGATCGCGGAACGAACTCTTAAACGGCATGCCCGTACTGCCGTCAAGCGATATGCCGTCGCACTTTCCGAATGTTTTCACAGGATGTCACGAACCGCTGAACCAAGGCGGGAAGCCGCTACCCGGCGCGAAACCGCGAACCCCGAACCACAACTACCAACTACGAACTACCAACTACCAACCACCAACTACCAACCACCAACCACCAACTACTAACCAGACCGGTCCACCAACCGTCCCATCGCCTCGTTGTAGCGCGCGCCCGCGGCTGCGTCGGGCGTAAACGTCGACTCGAGCTCCTCGACCTCGGCCTTCGTCAACTGCACGGAGGCGGCGCCCGCATTCTCCTCGACATACTTCACCCGCTTCGTGCCTGGAATCGGAACGATGTCCTTTCCCTTCGCGAGCAGCCACGCGAGCGCGAGCTGCGCGGGCGCGCAGCGTTTGCGTGATGCGATGGTTTCCAGTCGCTGAACCAGGAGAAGGTTGCGATCGAAGTTGTTTCCCTCAAACCGCGGCAGCCGCCGCCGCACATCGTCGTCAGCAAGCGACGCGGTCTCCTTCACCGCGCCGGAGAGGAAGCCCCGGCCAAGCGGACTGAAAGGAACGAAGCCGATGCCGAGCTCACGGCAGACGGGCAGCACGTCTTTCTCCGGCTCTCGGTACCAGAGCGAATACTCGCTTTGCAGCGCGGCGATCGGATGCACCTTCTGCGCGCGGCGGATCGTTGACGGCGCGGCCTCGGACAGGCCGAGGTGGCGGACCTTCCCCGCGCGCACCAGGCTCGCCATCGCGCCGACGCTTTCCTCGATCGGAACTTTCGGATCGACGCGATGCAGGTAGAACAGATCGATGATGTCGGTGCCGAGGCGCCGGAGGCTCTCGTCGCACGACGCCAGAATGGCGCCAGGCGAACCGTCGGCGTCGATGCCCGGCCCGGGCACCGCCGGCACGATGCCGCACTTGGTCGCGAGGACGACGTCCTTGCGCCGCGCGGCGAGCGCGCGGCCGACGAGCGTCTCGTTGTGCCCCTCGCCGTAAATCGCTGCGGTGTCGAAGAATGTGACGCCGAGGTCGAGCGCCCGGTGCACCGCGCGGATCGATTCTTCGTCATCGCGCGTCCCATACGACTGGGACATGCTCATGCAGCCAAGGCCGATGGCGGATACCGTGAGGCCGTTGCGTCCAAGCTGGCGCTGCTCCATGGCCTATACTAGACAACTTCAAAGAGGGTCCGCCTGAAGGCGGACACTACCAGAGAGGACCGACAACGATGGCTCTTCAACTTGGCGACACCGCTCCGGATTTCGAGGCCGACACCACGCAGGGACGGATCAAGTTCCACGACTGGATCGGCGACTCCTGGGCAGTGCTCTTCTCCCACCCCAAGGATTTCACGCCGGTCTGCACCACCGAGCTCGGCTACATGGCGAAGCTCAAGCCGGAATTCGACAAGCGCAACGTCAAGATCATCGGCCTCAGCGTCGATCCCGTGGACAAGCACTCGAAATGGTCGGACGACATCAAGGAGACGCAGGGCCACGCGCCCAACTATCCGATGATCGGCGACACCGACCTGAGCATCTCGAAGGCCTACGGCATGCTTCCCGCCAGCGTCTCCGGAACCGCGGACGGCCGCACGCCTGCGGACAACCAGACCGTGCGCAACGTCTTCGTGATCGGGCCGGACAAGAAGATCAAGCTGATCATCGTCTACCCGATGACGACGGGACGCAACTTCGACGAGGTGCTGCGCGTGATCGATTCGCTGCAGCTGACGGCGAAGCACAAGGTGTCTACGCCGGTGAACTGGAAACAGGGCGAGGATGTCATCATCGCCGGCTCGGTCTCGGACGATGAGGCCAAGAAGACGTATCCAGCGGGCTGGAAGTCACCGAAGCCGTACATCAGAATCGTTCCGCAGCCGCGGTGATCCTCAAGCAGTTCTACTTGAACTGTCTCGCGCACGCCTCGTACGTCATCGGCGACGAGGCCGGCGGCACCGCCGCTGTCGTCGATCCGCAGCGTGACGTCGATCAATACCTGACGTTCGCTGCGGATCATCGCCTCCGCATCACGCACGTCTTCCTCACGCACTTCCACGCGGACTTCATCGCCGGCCATCTCGAGCTGCGCGATCGCGCGGGCGCGACGATCTGCCTCGGACGCAAGGCGGTCGCCGAATACAACTTCAAGCCCGTCGGCGACGGCAGCGTGATCAACCTGGGCGACACGCGCATCGAGGTGCTCGAGACGCCGGGCCATACGGTCGAATCGATTTCGCTGGTTCTGCATGACGCGAATCCCGAACCCCGAATCCCGAATCCCGTCGCGGTGCTCACCGGTGACACGCTGTTTGTTGGTGATGTCGGGCGACCGGATCTGCGCGCATCGCTCGGGTGGTCGGCGACGGAGCTCGGCGCGATGCTCTACGACTCGCTGCACGGCACGCTCCTGAAGCTGCCCGACGCGACGCAGGTCTATCCCGCGCACGGCGCCGGATCGCTCTGCGGCAAGGCGATCTCGAAGGAGACGGTCTCGACCATCGGCGAGCAGCGCACGCTGAACTACGCGCTGCAGCCGATGTCGAAAGAGCGCTTTCTCGAGCTGGTCACCGCCGATCAACCCGATGCGCCCGCCTATTTCACCTACGACGCGGTGCTCAACAGCCGCGAGCGGCCGACGCTCGACGAGGCGCTCGCGCGCGAGCTGACGCCGCTGACGCTCGCGCAGGTGCAGCGCGCGGTGCGCGAAGGCGCGCAGCTGCTCGACACGCGCGACCCGACCGAGTTCGCCGCCGCGCACCTGCCGGGGAGCGTCAACATCGGCCTCGCCGGTCCGTACGCTACGTGGGCGGGCACGCTGCTCGATCCGTCGAAGCCGATCGTCATCGTCGCGGATCCGGGCGCGGAGAAACAGTCGGCGATGCGGCTTGGCCGCATTGGGTTCGATCGCGTGGAAGGATTTCTCGAAGGCGGACTTGCCGTCGTCCGGGAGCAGCGCGGTGTAATAACCGTAAGGTCCGCGATCGTGAAGACGGATCGACTGAGCCCGCAGCTCGCGGCGGAGCGAATCGCCGGTTCGAACGCGCCGCTCGTCATCGATGTGCGCACGCCGCGCGAACGCGCGGAGAAATGGATCGCCGGCACGACGCACCGGCCGTTGAACACGTTCACGACAGCAGTCGCCGATGTCGCGCGCGATCGGCCCGTCATTGTCTTCTGTGCCGGCGGCTACCGGTCGTCGATCGCCGCGAGCCTGCTTCAGCGCGACGGGTTCACGAACGTCAGCGAGCTGGCGGGCGGAATTGCGGCCTGGGAAGCCGCGGGGCTGCCGCTGAGCGGGTCCGGCCAGTCCACGTAAGCGCGCTCGCGTTCGCGAATCGCGCGATACCTCTTGAACACCTCGCGGCTGCTCTCGAGGCCGAGAACCGACCGCCACGTGCTGCCGCGGAAGGTGTGCGCCAGCATGCGGTGACCGTTGCGCAGCACGAACCCCGGGTCGTGGCGCAGCACCACCGGCAGATGCCGCAGCTTCATCCAGCGCTCCGCCTTCCACCGCAGGAACTCGACCTCGCCCGCGGGCAGGTGCGCGGTTCGCGTCACCGCCGTCGTCCCGTCGTACTCCTCGACGCGCACGTTGACGATCAGATCGCGTTCCACGAAATCGCGCGTCATGGGCGTTCCCGGATAGGGCGTCGGGTGCTGGATGTACGGCCAGTCGACGTGCTTGCGCGCGAACTCGAGGTTGGCGGCAATCGCGTCGAGTGTGTCGTCCGGATTGCCGACAATGAGGCCGCCGATGACGAACATGCCGTGCCGGTGCAGGAGGTCCACGGCCGTCTGTGACGCGTTGCCGGTCCGCCGCCCCACCTCGCGCGTCGCGTTCTTCGCGCCCGCCTTCAGGAACGCGAGGTCGTCCTCGAGGATGTTCTCGATGCCGAGGAACACATACCTGAAGCCCGCCGTGCGCATCAGCGGCGCCAGCTCCTCGCCGTGCGCGGCAATCGCGGATGTCATCCCCTGCACCATGTAGTCGATGTCGGTGAGGCCGGCGTCGACGATCGCCTCGCACAGCGCCTTGAACCGCTGCACGTCGAGCGTGATGTTGTCGTCGACGATGAAGAGGGCGCGGGCGCCGCGGCGCCGCGCATCCGCGATGTCGGCGATCACGCGCGGAATCGGAAAGCGATGGAAGTTCCGGCCACGCATCTCGATGATCGAGCAGAAGCTGCAGTCGAACGTGCAGCCGCGCGAGGTCTCGATGACGTCGATCGGCCGGCCGAGCATGGTGTAGCCGCTCAGCACGCGCGCGCCGCGCTTCGGCAGCGCGATCGACCCGTCCTCGATGGCGCTGATCGATCGCGGCGGCGTCTGCACGAAGCCGCCGCGCGTGCGATAGCAGAGGCCGGCGACCTCCGACAGCGGCCGCTGTGCCTCGAGCGCGCGCAACAGCTCGCGGAACGTCAGCTCTCCTTCGCCGCGAACGATCGCATCGACGCCGAGCGCTGGATCCGTCCACGCGTCGGGCGCAAGGCTCGGGTCGTAACCGCCGACGACGATGAACGCGTGCGGACGCCGCGCGCGGATGAGCGAGATGATCCGGCGGGCGGTCGTGCGCTGAAACGTCATCACCGAGAGCCCGACGATATCGGGGGCATGGTCGAGCAGCAGCCGCTCGACGGTCGTGCGAACGGCTGACTGCACGAGGAGCAGATCCGCGACCGCGACCTCGTGATGCTCATCGATATTTCCCGCCAGCGACGTCAGCGCGCCGTTAGGGATGCGGATCGCCAGCGAAGGCGTGTGCTCGAAGGAATCCGGCATCGAAAGCAGCAGGATG
>QHWQ01000166.1:0-4758 GCA_003222635.1 Acidobacteriota bacterium
TAGCCGGTCTTGATCCGCCTGGTCTTGGGCAGGTGGAGCTCGTTGAACAGCAGTTCCTGCAGCTGCTTGGGCGAGCCCAGGTTGAACTCGTGCCCGGCGGCCGCGTACGCGGCCTGCTCGGCCGCCTTCGCCTCGCCGTGCAACATCGCCGACATCACCGAGAAGTGCTCGATGTCGGCGGCGATCCCGGTGCGCTCCATCTCGGCCAGCACGTCGATCAGCGGCAGCTCGAGGTCGTGCAGCAGCGCCACCGACTCGCGCCGGCCGAGGTCCTCCTCCAGCGCCGCGGCCAGCTCGAGCGTGGCCTGGGCGCGCAGCACTAGGGCGCCGGCCGCGTCGCGCTCGCCCGAGCCGTCCAGCGTCAGCTGGCCGTCGTCGGCTTCCTCGCGCAGCTCCTTGCCCAGATAACGCAGCGCCAGGTCGGCCAGGTCGAAGGTGCGCTGGCCGGGCAGCGCCAGGTAGGCGGCGATCGCGGTGTCGCAGGCCAGCCCGGCCAGCGGCAGGCCGCGGGCGGCGAGCGCGTGCATCTGGCCCTTGGCGTCGTGCAGCACCTTCGGGTGCGCCGGGTCGGCCAGCCAGGCCGCGAGGGCGCGCTCATCGGCGTCGGTGAGCTGGACCGGGTCCAGGTGGGCGCCGTGACCGTCCGGGGCGGCGATGGCCATCGCGGTCACGTTCCCGGTGCCGCGCCCCCAGGTTCCGGTGAGCGTGAGCCCCGACCGTTCGGCCGATTCATGGGCGGCCAGCCACGCGCCGACCTGGTCCGGTCCGAGCAGGTCGGCCACCACCTCGAAAGCCGCCTTTTCCGGATGAGGCGCGGCGGTGTCCTGCGGCCCGCCGGGTCCGGTCGCGCCGATGAGGCCGTGCGGGAGGGTCTGGTAGAGGCGCTCGCGCAGCACCTTGAACTCGAGCGTGTCGAAGAGCCGGTGGATCTTCTCCCGGTCCCAGGCCACCGGCAGCAGGTCGCCGGGGACCGCGCCGACGGTCTCGGCCGGCAGGTCGGTGACCAGCGCGGTGAGCTGGCGGTTGCGCAGCACGCTGCCGAGATGCTCGCGCAGGGCGTCGCCGGCCTTGCCCTTGACCTCGTCCACCCGGTCGACCAGGGCGGCCAGCGAGCCGAACTCCGCGATCCACTTGGTGGCGGTCTTCTCTCCCACCCCGGGGATGCCGGGCAGGTTGTCGCTCGGGTCGCCGCGCAGCGCGGCGAAGTCGGCGTAGCCGGATGGGCCGACGCCGTAGCGGCCGTGCAGGACGGCGCCGTCCATGACCTCGAGTTTGGCGACGCCCTTGCCGCAGTAGAGCACGACGACGCTGCGCGCGTCGTCGATGACCTGGAACAGGTCGCGGTCGCCGGTCGCGACCTCGATCGGACCGGGCTCGCGGGTGGCGAGGGTGCCGATGACGTCGTCGGCCTCGTAGCGCTCGGACGTGAGAATCGGCACGCCGAGCGCCTCGCACGCGGCGTGCACCATCGGAATCTGCTCCGCCAGTTCGTCGGGCATCGGCGTGCGATTCGCTTTGTAGTCGTCCACGAGATCGTCGCGAAACGTGCGCCCCGGCAGATCGAACGACGCGGCAATGTACTCGGGATGATGATCGGCGATCAGCTTCCGCAGCATGGTCACGAAGATGTAGACCGCATTGGTGGGACGGCCCTGCGCGTTGCGCAGGAGTCCGCCTTCCGCCGTACGCACGGGAGCGTGATAGGCGCGATACATCTGCGAGCTGCCGTCGATGAGAAAAAGCGTCGGGTGCGGCATCGGCGAAAACTACACGATATCATTCGATGAGATGCGTTCGCGGATCGCGCAGCTCCTCATCATCGCCGTCGCGCTCTCCGCGTGCGGCGGACGGCTGATCACGAAGCAGTACGAGTACGAAGAGGAGCTGTATCTCGCGCTCGACGGAACCGCGACACTCAACGTCGACGCGTCGGTGCCGGCGCTGGTCGCGCTGCGCGGCGCGGATTTGAATCCGAGCCCGCGCGCGCGGTTCGAGCGTGAACGCATCCGCGCCTTCTATGCAGGGCCGGGCGTGACGGTCACGGCATTGAGCTCGTCGCGACGCCATGGGCGCCGGTTCGTGCACGTCAGCATGGATGTGACGGATGTGCGCGCGCTGCAGCGCCTGGCGCCGTTCGCCTGGTCACACTATCGCTTCGCGCGAGAAGGCGACGTCTACGAGTTCAAGCAGCTGGTTGGCGCGCCCGCGGCCGGAAACGCCGGCGATGTCGGCTGGGACGGCAGCGAGCTCATCGCCTTTCGCATCCATGTGCCGAGCAAGATCGCGTATCACAACGCGCCTTCCCACCGCACCGAGCGCGGCAACATCGTCGAATGGGAACAGCCGCTCGCGGACCGTCTGCGCGGCACGCCCGTCGAGATCGATGTGCAGATGCAGACGCAGTCGATCCTCGCCCGCACGCTGTTGCTGTTTGGAGCCTCGATCGTCGCGGCGCTGGCGACTCTCGCCGCGGCTCTCTGGTGGATTGCGCGAAGGGGGCGGGGGGCGCCTGAAAGCCGGCAGCCGGCAGCCGGCAGCCGGCAGCTCTGATTCCCGGCTGCGAGCTGCCAGCTGCGCGCTACAGATGTTCCAGCTCCGCCTGCGCTTCGGCGTCGGTCTTCAGATCGTTCGTCACTGAAAACGCGCCGAACGAGCTGGCGATCGACCGCGCCAGCATGCGGTCGGTGTTGCTGTTGACGACACCGTCGAGCGTCACGTGGCCGTTCTCGACGATGACGTGGATCGGCGGGTTGGCCATCGATCCGTAGTTCCAGAAGTTCGAGTTTCCGTAGATCGCGCGCGCAATCCGGAACCGCAGCTCGTCATCGAACTGCGAGACCGGCAGGACGTCGATCTTGTTGATGACCTGATGTACGCCGTCGATCTTGGCGACGCGCTTCTCGAGGTCATTCTTCTTGTACGGCATCGTGACCTTGCCGGTCAGCAAGACGCTGCCGTTGTCGACCTGCATGTGGACGGCGTCGAAGATCGAAAACTGCGGGTAGGTCAGCACCTGCTTCTGAACGTCGCGGACGACCTGCAGATCCTTTCGATCCGCCGCCCACGCGGGCGCGCTCAGCGCGAGCACAACCGTCAGTGCGGCAATAAACCTGGCGAACATGTTCGAAACCTCCTCAAACGAAACGCGTTGGCACTCATCCTCAAGGCAAGGGATTTGCCAGCTCGAAAAGCCCGAAAAGTGGCCTGATTGCGCATGTCTTGCGCGCGTTGTCTGCGCGCGGGGACAACTCGTGTATAAGGGCGCAATGCGACACAAGCTGAGTGGTTTATCGGTCGCGGTCGTAGTGCTCGTGATGGGCGCGGCGGCCCTGACCGGGTTGGTCCAGGCGCAGCAGCGCGCGACGTCCGGACCGCGCTACAGGGTCGACCCCTTCTGGCCCAAGCCGCTCCCGAACAAGTGGGCCATGCAGCAGATCGTGGACATCTATGTCGATCGCGACGATCACATCTGGGCGATCAACCGCCGGGTGGATGCGCGGCCCGACGAGCTGACGGCCGCGACCAATCCGCCGCGCGGCGAGTGCTGCGTGCTCGGCCCGGAAATCCTCGAGTTCGATCAGGACGGCAACGTCGTCAACGCGTGGGGCGGGCCGAACTATCACGAGGGATGGCCTGGCCGGCTGCAGACCATTGCCGTCGATCGGCAGAAGAACGTGTATCTCTCGGGGACGACGCCAGGCGATGGGATCATCGAGTTTACGCGCGAGGGGAAATTCGTGCGCGACTTCGGCCGCCGCGGCCCGAAGGTTCCGGCCGATCAGGTCAAACAGAACAACCAGCAGACCGAGATCTTCCCTCCCGGCATCGGCTCGTTCGAGCTCGATGAAGATGCGCGCGAGATCTTCATCTCCGACGGGTTCCTCAACAAGCGCATCCTCGTGTACGACCTGGACACCTTCGCGTTCAAACGCGGATGGGGCGGCCACGGCATCCCGCTCGGCGAGATCGACAACAACCCGACGCCCGACTACAACGTCTCCGGACCGCCGCCGGACCAGATGCAGTTCGCGCCGGCGCTGCACTGCGTCCACTTCTCGCGCGACGGTCTCGTCTACGTCTGCGAGCGCGGCAGCGATCGCGTGCAGGTGTTCACCAAGCAGGGGAAATTCGTCAGGCAGTGGTTCGTGCATCCGTCGACGCAGTCGCGCGGGCCGAACTGCGGCGGCATCTGGAGTACCACCGCGCCGCCCTGCGGCACGGTCTATCACATGGCGCTCTCCAGCGATCCGCAGCAACGCTACGTGTTCGTCGCCGACGGCACGAACAATATGGTGTGGATCTACAACCGCAGCGACGGGACGCTCGCCGGATCATTCGGCGGCAACGGCCGCTACGCCGGACAGCTGCACTGGATTGATGCGGTTGCTGTTGATTCGAAGGGGAACGTCTACACGGGCGAGGTCGAAGACGGAAAACGCATCCAGAAGTTTGTACCGCTAAACTGAATCAACGCGGTGGGCGGCCGGCTCATCCGTACTGGCGAAATGCATACCCGCAACGTCACCGCGGCGCTGGTTCTTGCGGGTCTCCTCTCGTTCGGTTGCGGTTCGCCGGAGACGGCGCCGACGGGCACACCCGCATCGCCAGCGGTGACGCCCACGCCGTCGCCTTCGCCCACGCCGTCGCCTTCGCCCACGCCGTCGCCTTCGCCCACGCCGTCGCCTTCGCCCACGCCGTCGCCTTCGCCCACGCCGTCGCCTTCGCCCACGCCGTCGCCTTCGCCCACGCCGTCGCCCT
>QHWQ01000166.1:4795-12610 GCA_003222635.1 Acidobacteriota bacterium
TACGGTCGCCACCACGCTGCGAGGCACCGGCCTGGTTGCTGGCGGGACAACAGTTGCGGTCAGCGGCACGGGCATTACGGTGAGCGGCGTATCAGTGACCGAAACGACCAGCGCAACCGCCAACTTCGCGGTTGCGGAGACTGCCGCAACCGGCGAGCGATCCGTCACGGTGACCACGGCGAATGGAACGAGCAACATGGTGACCTTCACGGTGAACGCGGCACCAGGATCTCAGGCGTTCACCGTGAACGGAACGTTTGTCGTTCCGGCCGGTGTCACCCAGATCACCATCAACGCGTGGGGAGGCCAAGGCGGCGCGGGCGCACATGGAGGCCCCGCGGGCGGCAAGGGAGGACACGTCGCCGCGCGCTTCACCGTTGTCAGCGGTGAATCACTGACGGTGAGAGTTGGTGGCCAGGGTGATTCAGGTGACGCGGCGGCAAACGGCGGCACCAATGGCGGCGGCGCGGGCGGCGTGGCACAGTTCGGCAACGGCGGCGGAGGCGGCGGTGCATCCGACGTACGCCGCGGTGCAACCGCGCTCGTGATCGGCGGTGGCGGCGGAGGAAGCGGCGGACAAACTGGATTCAGTACCGCAGGAGCGGGCGGAAGTGGCGGCGGGCTTGTGGGCGCCATCGGCGGCGATAGTTCCGGTGCTGCAGGGGGCACTGGCGGCGGCGGCGGGGGACAGAGCTCCGGTGGACGCGCCGGTGTGGACGGGGGAGCCCCCTCGACGCCAGCGTCCGCAGGGAGCCTCGGAGCGGGCGGCAACGGGGGCGGCGGCGGAGGATTTGCCGCATTGGCAGGTGGCGGCGGCGGCGGTGGCGGCTACTACGGTGGCGGCGGTGGCGGCGCCGGACAGAACGTGAGCGGAGGCGGCGGAGGCGGTGGTTCGTCGTTCATTGGATCGGGCGCAACCGCCATCACGCAAGAGCCGGGCATTCAAAGCGGAAGCGGCCGTGTCGTTATTTCGTGGGGCGAATGACGGCGACATCGGTTGGTGCGAGTTGGCTCCGCCAGGTCGGTGCGAGCTGGCCGCGGGTCGGTGCAAGGACGCTGCGCGGGTTGGTGGAAGCGCCCTTCCGCGGGTTGGTGAAAGGACGCTTCGCCGGGTTGGCGAAAAAGCGCGCTAGAGAAATAGACGCTAACTTCGAATGTTAATCGCAGTTTGCACTGACCGACGGCAGTGCTGCTCGCACCAACCTGCGGTAGTGCTGCTCGCACCGACTTGCGGGCAATGCTCCTCGCACCAACCACCGGCAGTGCGACTCGCACTGACCCGCGTCACGAAAACCAGACCATCGTAAAGATCCCCAGGGCGATGAGGACGATCTGGCGCAGCGAGCTGGCGTCGGTGCGACCACGGTGCAGACCGGGAATGAGGTCCGCCATCGCGACGTAGAGGAAGCTCGACGCCGCGATCACCAGAAAGTAGGGGAGCGTTCGCGGCACCACGTCGAAGGCGAGGAACGCGCCGAGCGCCCCGGCGACGCTGGCCAGCGCGGAGAGCACGTTCAGCATCAGCGCCCTGCCGCGCGAATAGCCGGCATGCAGCAGGATGGCGAAGTCGCCAATCTCCTGCGGGATCTCGTGCGCGGCGACGGCAATCGCCGTGCTCACGCCGAGCGGGATCGACGTCAGCACCGCCGCCCCAATCACCGCGCCGTCAACGAAGTTGTGGAAGGTGTCGCCGATCATCACCGAGGCGACGCTGCTCTCATGCACCTCGCAGTCGTGCGTGTGGCAATGCCGCCAGAGCACCAGCTTCTCGAGGATGAAGAAGAGCATGATGCCGCCGAGGAGCGTCGCGAAGACGCGCCCGGACGGCAGGGTGCTGAGGGACTCCGGCAGGAGTCCCATCATCGAGATCCCCAGCAGCGCGCCGACGGCGTAGCTGACCAGCCAGGGAATCAGCTTCGCGCGCAGCGGATCGTGAATGAGAAGAACGCCCGAGGCGATGAGCAATCCGCCCAGGCCGCCCAGCAGGCTGAGCCCGAGCGCAATCCAGAAGGTCGGCACGCGCCGGGAATTTTACGACGCGACGTAGCCCTTTCGTGCGCGGACGGTGTAACGGCGGTTTCGCACATCCACCTTGATGGCGTGCCACTTCCCGTCCTTCTTGCCGCCGTTGTTGTAGCCGATGTAGTACTGCTGGCTCAATTCGTCCGCCAGCCGCTGCGTGGCATTGCTGAGATCGCCAAACCCGCGGACGATTTCCGTGCGGCCGCCCGTGTCGTCGGTGACGGCGCGCAGCGCGTTTTCGTTCACGTGCTCGTTGCCCGCGCGCCCCCAGCTGCCGCCGCCAATCGGCGGGAAGCCAATCTGCGGCGCCGGTGAGAACGGGAAGCCGGGCCAGCGCCCGCGCCCGCCGCGCGGAATCGGAATCGGGAACCGGGGACCACTCGGCTGCCGCGGCTGCGGCGTATAGGTCTGCACGTCGTTGCCGTCGACGCCGAGCGCGTAGACCATGACCTCGCTCTCGCGAATCAGGTTGCGCAGCTGCGTCACCGACGTGCGGCTGTTGGTGTCGTTGCCGTCAGTGATGACGAGCACCGCTTTCTTCTGATTCCGGCCGTCGGCCGCGATCGGCAGCGCCTGTGCGATCGCGTCGTACAGCGCGGTCCCGCCCGCCGCGCTCACCTGCCCGGCCGCACGGCTGATCGCGCGGCGATCGAAGGTCCACCCCTGGAGCAGATCCGGCACACTCGCAAACTGCATGAAGAACAGCTCGTCATCCTTGCCCAGCAGATCGTAGATGAAGCGATCGATCGCGCTCTTGGCGGACGACATCTTTTCCGGCGTCATGCTGCCGCTGGTGTCGAGCAGGATGCCGAGGCTCACCGGCACGCGCTCGTTGCTGAACTGCGCGATCTCCTGCTGCTCGCCATCGTCGAAGATGTTGAAGTCGTCCTTCGTCAGGCCGGTGACGAAGTGGCCGTTGTCGTCGCTCACCGTTGCGGTGACGTTGACGAGCTCGACGCCGCTCTTGAACTTGAACCCATCGTCCTGCGGCGCGGCGACAACGCCGGCCGCGGCGCAGATGAGCGCGGCAAGGAGCGCAAGGGGAAGACGCATGGAGTGCATGACCTACCTCACTGCCTGGGCGAGTTGCACCTGGTTCGATCGACGATCGATATGCCGCACGACCGTGTCGCCGCTGCGGAACGTGACGCGATAGCGCGCCACATTCGTGACGTTCGGCACGTTGACGATGAACGGCGACTCGTCGCCGGGCGCCAGCGCGTCGAAATCGAGCGGCGCGCGCCCGCTCGCGTCGAGCGGCGCGGCGGATTTCGTTGCCTCGACACTGCTCGTCGACATCCACGAGCTGACCATCACGCCGCCGCCGATCAGCAGCAGCATCATGGCGCCCGCGGCGACCTTGATCATCAGCCGGCCGCGAAGCCCGTCCGTGGTCCGCTCGAACACCGATCCTACGGCAACTCCGGCCAGGAGGGGAGTATCCGGCCCGGATGGAGACATCGCCGTCGCCAGCGCGGCGACGCGCGCGCGGTCGCGCTCGCGCTCCTCGCGCCCGACGCGCCAGGAGAGGAACCCGAAACCGGCCGCGGCCGCGAGCGACAGCGTGGTGATGGTCAACAGCACAACGTCCATATGTTTTCCATGCGGACCTGAAGGTCCGCCTCTACCTGAGCGTGAATTCGACGGCGACTTCCACGAGCACGTCCACCGGCGCCCCCTTGCGCTGGCCCGCCGCGAATCGCCATTGCCTCACGGCGGTGATCGCGCGCTCTTCCAGGCCGTAGCCAAGACCCTGCAGCACGCGCACGTCGCCGACGCTGCCGTCGCGCCGCACGACGACCTCGAGCAGCACGTCGCCGGTGATGCCGCGGCGGCGGGCATCCTCGGTGTACTGCGCCTTGACCTCGTGCAGCAGCCGCGGCGGCTCGATGCCGCTGCCGGGACGATACGGGCCGCCGCCGGCGCCGCCGCCCGCGCCGTCGCCGATGCCCGATCCGAGTCCTTCGCCGTTGCCGTTGCCCTGGCCCGTGCCCACGCCTCCGCCGCTGCCGGGGCCGTGGCTTTCGGGAGCTTCAACTGCATGCTCGATCTGGCCGACGCGATCCTGATCGTTGGCCGCGACCGTCTGCACGGGCGCGATGATCTCCTTCACCGGCTCGGGTTCAGGAGGAGGAGCCTGCCTGGCGACCACAACAGGCTCTGGCTCTTTGACGGGCGGCACCGAGAGCTGCGGCCGCGGCTGGTCGCTTCGGCGCAGGATCTTCGGCGCGGGCTTCGGCTGGCGCAGGCCGCCGCCGCCACCGCCGCCGCCAGGCCCGGGACTCATCAGGAACACGAGATGCGTTTCCTCGTGCACCGGCTCTTCGAGCGGCGCGGTCTGGGTGCGATCCATCGAGAGCAGCACCAGCAGCAGCGCCACGGCCGCATGCGCGGCAAACGAGAAGAGCACCGGCTTGTGCGCATCGCGCTTCGGGCGTTCGGGCTCGAACAGCGCCTTGGCGGGCTCCGCGTGCAGCGTCAGCGCAATTTCACGAAGCGCGCGCGCCGTGCGAGCCGGGTGCGCAACGTGGATGAACCGTGTGCCGGGGATCACGGCCAGCCCGCTTGCCCCGAGCGAAGTCGAGGGGTGGCCAACGAGCGTGCGGACGGCATCTGCGGGCACTCCGGCGGCGCGGGCCACTTCGTCCAGCGTGAAGACTTCTCCGAGGGAAACCTGGGACATTGACGGTAAACGGAACAAGGCAAAAGCCTTGCCTCGTTTGATCGTGCGAATGGTGCGGAATAACGCGTGGAAACCCTGCGCCGGTGTCCGCCGATAAGGTCGAGCTGTCCTCTTTGGGATTTACGTTTTGATCCCTTCGGCGAACCGGTAGCCCTCGCGTTCGGCAAGGAGGCGTGCCGGACGGAATCCGGCCGCCTCGAGGTCGCCGACGACATCGCCCTCCGGCAGCCGCTGCGTCTTGAACATCGCGGTCAAGCCGCCGGCCGGCCCGCCCTCGATGGTCGTCACTCGTCCACCGCGGCGCAGCACGCGATGCCACTCACGCATCGCGTCGCGTGAGCCCCGCTCGCGCGCCGCGTGCACGACGACGAGATCGAAGGTGTCGCTCTCGAAGGGGAGCGTGGTGAGCGGCGTGATCTTCACGTCGACGAGGATGCCGGCGTTCGCGAACGCGCGCTGCGCGCGCGCGGCGTCGCGCTCGTCGCTCACCGCGAGCGCCGCATTGCCCGAGAGTCCCGCCTTTGCCGCGATCGCGCTCGCGATCGCCGCGTCATCGACACCAACCTGCAGCACGCGCTCGCCCATGCGCACCGCGCTCATCGTCACCGGCAGCGGCTCGATGCGGGTTTTACGCAAAAACATGCGATTTTCAACATGGTATAGTCTGCGGTCGTGAGTTCACCAGTGCAAATCGCTCCTGCGCGCGGCAAGCTTGGCGTCCTGCTCGTCGGTCTGGGCGCGGTCGCGACCACGACGATCGCCGGAGTCTGTGCCATCAGAAAAGGACTGGCGCCGCCGATCGGTTCGCTCACGCAGATGGGTACGGTTCGACTGGGCAAGCGCACCGAAGGCCGCTCACCGAAGATCAACGACTTCGTTCCGCTCGCCGACCTCAACGACATCGTTTTCGGCGGCTGGGACATCTTCCAGGAAGACTGCTACTCGGCGGCGCGCACGGCCGGCGTGCTCGAGACCGCGCAGCTCGACAAAGTACGCGGCGAGCTCGAAGCGATTCGCCCGATGCCGGCGGTCTTCGATCAGCGCTACGTCAAGCGACTGAATGGGCCGAACGTCAAGAAGGGGAAGAACAAGCGGGATCTCGCCGAGCAGCTGATCGCCGACATCCGCGGCTTCAAGGAGAAGCACGGCTGCGATCGCCTCGTGATGGTGTGGACCGGCAGCACCGAGGTCTACATGAAAGAGGCGCCGGTGCACGCGTCCATCGCCACGTTCGAGAAAGGTCTCGAGCAGAGCGACGATGCGATTCCGTCGAGCATGATTTACGCGTACGCCGCGCTGCGCGAGGGACTTCCGTTCGCCAACGCGGCGCCGAATCTCACCGCGGACGTTCCGGCGATGCTCGAGCTCGCGGCCCGCACGGGCGCACCCGTTGCGGGCAACGACATGAAGACCGGGCAGACGTTGATGAAGACCATCATCGCGCCCGGCTTGAAGGCGCGCCTTCTCGGCGTGCGCGGCTGGTACTCGACCAACATCCTCGGCAACCGCGACGGCGAGGTGCTCGACGATCCGGAATCGTTCAAGACGAAGGAAGAGAGCAAGAAGTCGGCGCTCGACTACATCTTCCAGCCGCACCTCTATCCGGAGCTCTACAAGGACCTCTGTCACGTCGTCCGCATCAACTACTACCCCCCGCGCGGCGACAACAAGGAAGGGTGGGACAACATCGATCTGATCGGATGGCTTGGCTACCCGATGCAGCTGAAGATCAACTTCCTCTGCCGCGACAGCATCCTGGCGGCGCCCATCGTCGTCGACTCGGCGCTCTTCCTCGACCTGGCGAAGCGCGCCGGCATGTCGGGCATCCAGGAGTGGCTCTCGTTCTACTTCAAGGCGCCGATGCACGCGCGCGAGGTCTACCCTGAGCACGACCTGTTCATTCAGCTGATGAAGCTGAAGAACACGCTGCGGCACATGCAGGGCGAGGAGCTGATCACCCACCTGGGACGCGAGTACTACGATTGATCCAGCCGGTACTGCTCGGCGGCCTCTTCCTCGGAGTGCTGTCGGCGCTGCCGATCATCAGTGCCGGGAACTGCTGCTGCCTCTGGACGCTCGGCGGCGGCATGCTCGCGGCGTATCTCGCGCAACAGCAAACGCCTCAACCGCTGCGCCTGCTCGACGGCGCGCGCATCGGCTTTCTCGCCGGGCTCGCGGGCGCGGCCATCTGGCTGTTCGCCGCGGTCATCGTCGACCTGCTGATGTCTCCGCTGCAGCAGCGCATGATCGATCTCGTGCTGCGCAACGCGCGCGACATCCCGCCCGAGGCGCGCGGCATCCTCGAGGGCTTCAGCCGTCAGACGTCGATGGCGGCGAGACTCGCCATCGGCTTCGTCTTCCAGCTCTTCATTCAGACGCCGTTTGCGGCGGTCGGCGGCCTGCTGGGCGTCGCGATGTTCGGAGAAACCCGGCAGGCGCAGCATCAATAAAATAGGTGTCCCATGGCTGACAGCAAACCACCCGCAGAAATCGCGGATCTCCTGCAGGAAGATCGCAGCTTCCCGCCGCCGCCGGAGTTTCGCGCGCACGCCAACATCAACGACCCGGGCGTCTACCAACGCGCGGAGAACGATCCCGAGGCCTTCTGGGCCGGCTTTGCGTCCGAGCTCGAATGGTTCAAGAAGTGGGACACGGTGCTCGAGTGGAAACCGCCGCACGCGAAGTGGTTCGTCGGCGGCACGATCAACGCGAGCGTCAACTGCGTCGATCGCCACGCGCGCACCGCGCGCCGCAACAAGGCGGCGCTCGTCTGGGAAGGCGAGCCCGGCGATCGGCGCACGCTCACCTACTGGGATCTGTATCAGCAGGTCGGACAGTTCGCCAACGTCCTGAAGGGGCTTGGCGTCAAGCGCGGCGATCGCGTCGCCATCTACCTGCCGCTGATTCCAGAGCTCGCGATCGCGATGCTTGCCTGCGCGCGCGTCGGCGCCGCGCATTCGGTGGTGTTCGGCGGCTTCAGCGCCGATTCTCTCCGCGACCGCATCAACGATGCGCAGTGCAATGTGCTGGTCACCGCTGACGGAGGCTGGCGGCGCGGCTCGATCGTCCCGCTCAAAACGATTGCGGACGAAGCACTGCAGGGGACGCCC
>QHWQ01000167.1 GCA_003222635.1 Acidobacteriota bacterium
ACGTGCAACCGTTCTGGTGTTTGGAGCCGCCGCGACCTGTGCAGCGAGAAGTTCCAGCCATTTCGCGAACCGTTCAAGTGAAAGTCATCCGAAGACAGTCGCGATCCCGTAGCGCAGAACCGGAAAAGGCCCCGATTTGCGGGGCCGTTGTGATTTTTGGGGTGGGTGACGGGTTTCGAACCCGCGACTTCCGGAGCCACAGTCCGGCGCTCTACCACTGAGCTACACCCACCGCACGGGAGCAAAACTCAATTATACGGGAGCACACGCCGAACGGCTGTGCGCGCGGTCAACCGCGCACCACGAACTTGACGAACCGCGAACCCTCGAACCCCGAACCCTCGAACCACCGGATCCCGGATCCCCGATCCCGGCTCCCGCCCTACGACGGTGACGCGACCTTGCGCCGCCGCGCCAGTGCCGCCACGGCGGCGATGAGCTCCGACGGATCGATCGGCTTCGACAGATGCATCTCGAAGCCGAGACGCAGCGCCTTGGCGCGATCTTCGGAACGCGCATACGCCGTCAGCGCCGCCGCCGGAATCTCGCGCGCCGTACCGTCCATCTGCCGGATGCGCTGAATCAGGTCGTAGCCGTCCATCCCCGGCATCCCGAGATCCGAGATGAGCACGTCGGGCACAGCGCGCTCGATCACTGCCAGCGCGTCGCGCACCGAGGTCGCTATCTCGACCTTCGCGCCGGCGCTCTCGAGAATCTCGCGCACCAGCGCGAGCGCATCCGGATCGTCGTCCACCGCCAGCACGGTGATCTCGGGCAGCCTCGGGAACTCCATCGCTGGACGATGGCCTTCGGCGCGCGGATGGACGCGATGCTCGGCATCGACCTCCGCGTGAACGATCATGACCGGCAGCTCGACGCGGAACGTGGATCCCTGTCCTTCGCCCGGGCTGAACGCGTGGATGCGGCCGCCGTGCAGCTCCACGATGCGGCGCGCGATCGCCAGCCCGAGCCCGAGTCCGCCGTGCGCGCGCGTCGTCGTGCTGTCGCCCTGCCGGAAGCGCTCGAACAGGTGGGGCAGGAAATCCTCGCGGATGCCGATGCCGGTGTCGCTGACCGTCACCTCGACGTGCGAATTCACGCGCTGCAGCCGCAGCTGCACGCGTCCACCGCGCTTGGTGAACTTCACGGCGTTCGACAGCAGATTCCAGAACACCTGCTGCAGCCGATCGGGATCGCCGGAGACCGGACCGGCCTGCGACTCGAGAATCGATTCGAGCCGGACGCCCTTCGCCTCCGCGGCAGGCGTCACCGTCGCCAGCGCATCGAGCAGCACGCTCGAGAGATCGACCGGCTGAATGTGCAGCCGGATCTTCCCCGCCGCAATGCGCGAGACGTCGAGCACGTCCTCGACCATCTGCGTCAGCGACGTCGCGTTGCGCTCGAGCGTCTCGAGCGCCTGATCGCGGCGCTGCTCCTTGAGAATCCCCGATCGCAGCATCCGCGAGTAGCCGAGAATCGCGTTGAGCGGCGTGCGCAGCTCGTGCGACAGCGTCGCGAGGAATTCGTCCTTCAGCTGGTTGGCCACCTGCAGCTGCTCGTATGTGCGGGCGTTGTCCACGGCCAGCGCGGCGCGCGAGGTCGCATCCAGCGCGACGCGCACGTCCTCTTCGTCGAAATGGCGTGCCGAGTCGGCCCTCGCCATCGTGACCGCGCCGATCGCGCGCCCCTGAATGTTCAGCGGAAGACACAGGTACGACATGGGGGCGAGCGCGCGCAGCAGACGAAGCCGTTCGGGGTCGCCGGCGGCGGCATCCACGAGCTGATCTTCGGTGACGTCGAGCTGGATCGTCGGCTCGCCCGTGCGGATGACGTGCGTCGGACTGAGGGGCGTGTTCGGGTTCTCGTAGCGGGCACGGAGCTCTGTCAGCAGCTTCACCTTCCCCGGGTCGACGTGCGCCTGCGCGAGCCGCTCGATCGGGCCGTTGCTCTGCTGCAGATCGACCGCGCACCAGTCGGCGAAGTACGGCACCGACAGCTCGGCCAGCGAGGAAAGAATTTGCCGCGGCTCCAGCGACACGCCGAACGTCGCCGTCAATCGCGAGAGGAACGCGGCCTGGCGCCGGTTCCGCTCTTCCACCGCCCGCGCTCTCAGCGGCTCGGTGATGTCGCGCGCAATCTTCGACGCGCCGACGATGGTGCCGTTCTCGTCGCGCACGGGCGAGATGCTCAGCGAAATGTCGATGAGCGAGCCGTCCTTGCGCCTGCGGATCGTCTCGAAGTGATCGACGGCCTCACCCTCGCGAATGCGCGCGATGACCTCGTCTTCTTCGTACTGCCGATTCTCGGGGATGATCGTGCGAATCGATCGCCCGATCATTTCCTGCGCCGAGTAGCCGAACATCCGCTCGGCCGCCGGATTCCACGACGTGACGATGCTGTTGAGATCCTTGCTGACGATCGCATCGTCCGACGACTGGATGATGGCCGACAAAAGCGATGGAAGAGGTGCCCGCGAAGCGCTCACGTATGCCGAATTGTAACTGCACGGTTCCGGCTGAGCTTCCGCCTCCGCCAAGGCTACGGCGCGCGACGTCCGCGACCTCTTCGGCGGTTTGCGGCTGCATGGGAGAGCCGACCGGTCCCGGCGGCATCGGTCCGGCGCTGCCGCGCGCGTGCGCCGCGAAATCGGTGGCGACCAGACCAGGCATCACGACCGATACGTGAATGTCGGAATGAGTGCGTTGCAGATCGACGCGGAGGTTCGCGGTCAGCGAGTTGAGCGCCGCCTTCGCGGCGTTGTAGGCCGAGCGCGGCGTCGCAATCGGCGCGCGGCCGAGGAACGACGATACGTTGATGATGTTGACGGCGATCATCTCGTCGACGTCTTCATCCGTCAGCTCGAGCACCGGCCGAAGGATGCCGCGGCCGGCGTTGTTGATCCACACGTCCACGCGACCGAACGCGCGCAGCGCCTCGTGGCGAATGCGCTCGACGTCCGCGCGGCGCGTGACGTCCGCGTCGACGACGAGTGTCCGTGACGAAATGTCCGCGGCGACGCGTTCGAGCGCGTCCTTCGTCCGCGCCGCCAGCACGAGGCTGTCGCCGCGGCGTCCCAGCTCGCGCGCGATGGCCGCGCCGATGCCGGCGCTCGCGCCGGTGATGACGGTACTCTGTTCATTGAATGAGTATAGGAGGCAGTGGGCAGGAGGCAGTGGGCAGAAGCTTGCACATGCGGAAGGGCGCCGTTCGACGAAGCCGATGATGACCGCGAGATGATTGCTCAACAGGTGGACGTCGCCCTGATCAAGCGTGATCGAGCCGCGCTGGGGAGCATCTGCACACAATTTGGGGCCTGCGGAATTATCTGTGCGGAGGTGCGCAGAGGCTGTCGGCGGCAGCCGGCGCCGTTGTCGGACAATTACCGACAAACATCCACGAAAACCGCCCGACGTGTTAAAAGTTCAGGCGGCTTGAAGCTTCCTCTGACGGCGGATCAGGAACTGGACGCGGCATTGGCCGAGCGCCTCGAGCAGATGCGCGAGGAAGAGCGGACCCGCATCGCGCGCGAGCTACACGACGAGCTGGGCCAGCTGCTCACCTGCATCAAGCTCGATTTCGTCGCCACGACGCGGCGTCTGCGCGAGCTGAAAACGCCGGGGGACGTCGTGGATCGACTGCAGTCCGCCATCGGGCAGATCGATCTCGGCATTGCGATGGTGCGGCGGATTGCCACCGGGCTGCGTCCGCCCGGTCTCGATCATCGCGATCTCGGCGGCGCGATCGAGTACGAAGCGCGGCGCATGGCCGCCATCTCGGGGATTGCGATGCCGGTCGCCGCGCGCGTCACCGAGTCGGTCGCTGCCGAAACGGCGACGGCGGCGTTCCGCGTCTTCGAGGAAGCGCTGACCAACGCGGTGCGGCATGCGCACGCCAGCTGCATCTCGACGACCGTGGGCACGACCAGGCGTGGACGGTTGGTGCTGTATGTGAGCGACAACGGCGTCGGCATTCCCGGGCGCCGCCTGAACGGGCGGTCGCTGGGGCTGATCGGGATGAGCGAGCGCGCGCGCAAGCTTGGCGGCACGCTGCGCATCACGAGCCGCACCGGCCACGGGACGCGCGTGCTGCTCACATTGCCGCTGGAGAACGCATGACGTCCGCAACGGCGCACACTTCCCTGCGCGAGACAGAGGCGCGACCCACCTCGCTGCGCGTGATGCTGGTCGACGATCATCCGATCGTCCGCCGCGGCCTGCGCGACATTCTCGAGGACGCATTTCCCGGCGCTGTCATCCACGAAGTCGGCAACGGCCGCGAAGCGATCGCCTCGCTCCATTCGCATTCGTGGAGCGTGATGGTGCTGGATCTGTCGCTCCCCGATGGCAGCGGGCTCGACGTCTTGAAGCGTGTGCGCGAGCTGCGCCCGCGCCTTCCCGTGCTGATCCTCAGCATGCACACCGCGGATCAGTTCGCGCGGCGCGCCATTGCGGCGGGGGCGTCCGGATATCTGACGAAGGATGCGGCCGACTCGGAGCTGGTGACCGCGGTCTCCAAACTCGCGCGCGGCGGGAAGTATTTCGGCGCCGAAGTCCTCGAGCGGGTGGCGCTCGGCCTTCATCCCGATCGCGAGGATCGACCGCACGAGCGCCTCTCGGACCGCGAGTATCAGGTCCTCCGCATGATCGGCGGCGGCAAGACCGTGTCGGAAATCGCGACGGAGTTAGGCCTCAGCGTCAAAACGGTTAGCACCTACCGCGCGCGCGTCCTCGAGAAGATGAAGATGCGCACCAACGCCGAGCTTACTCATTACGCTGTTCGTCACGGCCTGGCGGAGTAACGCCGCGCTCGCGCGTGACGGTCGGATCCGGTGCATCCAGATTCGGCACCAGCGTCTCGGCATCGTTGACGACCATTCCCTCATCGCGGGTCTGCGTCATCCCTTTTGATGGGTCGGTCTCGGGGCGATCGAGGCCGCCCTGCGGCGTCAGGAAGTCCGCCGCTCCCGGTCCCGTGATTTCGAATTTCTTCGACATTAGCGTCCTTTCCTGCGTTCGCGCGCCTCACCGCCGCCCTCCAGCTCATGCAGGCGGCGCGTCGTTTCGTCTTCCCATTGTGGCGGCTCAGCCGGGATGTCGGCGCCGTACGGATCGCCGCCGATGGCGCCGGCCTCCCGATGGGTCAGCGTCGAGGCGTCGCGCGCGCCGGGAATCAAATCGGCTGAGGTATGGCCATCCGGATGAACGACGAAGACTTCATGCATGGCAACTTTCTTGATGCAGGTGTGACGCCATGCGCGTCTGGCCAGGTCAACCGTACCCGCTTGGTGCGACCTGGACCGGTGTTGGCGTCAACTTCGCGCTCTTCTCCGCCCACGCCACCCGCGTAGAGCTCTGCCTCTTCGATTCGCCGGACGCGGTCGCGCCGTCGCAATCCGTCACGCTGCCGGAACACACCGACATGGTGTGGCACGGCTATCTGCCTGATGTCCGTCCCGGTCAGCTGTACGGCTATCGCGTGCACGGGCCGTACGAGCCGGGCGCCGGGCAACGCTTCAACCCGAACAAGATCGTGCTCGATCCGTACGCGAAGTCGATCGGCCGCGCGGTGCGCTGGGACGACTCGGTGTTCGGCTACACGATCGGCGATCCGCGCGGCGATCTCTCCTTCGATACACGCGACAACGCCGCGTTCGCCACGCTTGCCGCGGTGATCGATCCGGCGTTCACCTGGGGCGACGATCGTCCGCCGCGCACGCCCTGGCACAAGACGGTCATCTACGAGATGCACGTCAAAGGGTTCACCAAGCTCCACCCCAACGTCCCGGCGCCGCTGCGCGGCACCTATGAAGCGCTCACCACCGAAGCGGCGATCGAACATCTGGTGCAGCTTGGCGTCACGGCGGTCGAACTCATGCCGGTGCATCACCACGCCTACGACCGGCATCTGGCCGAACGCGGGCTGTCGAACTACTGGGGCTACAACACGCAGGCGTTCTTCGCGCCCGACATCCGCTACTCGGCGTCAGGGCTGCCGGACGATTCGGTGCGCGAGTTCAAGCGGATGGTGAAGGCGCTCCACAGCGCCGGCCTCGAGGTCATCCTCGACGTCGTCTACAACCACACGGCGGAAGGGAATCATCTCGGCCCCACGCTGTCGCTGCGCGGCGTGGACAACCTGTCGTACTACCGGCTCGTCCCCAACGACAAGCGCTACTACCTGGACTTCACCGGCTGCGGCAACACGCTGAACATGCGCAGCCCGCAGGTGCTGCAGCTCATCATGGACAGCCTGCGCTACTGGGTGCTCGACATGCACGTCGACGGCTTCCGCTTCGACCTGGCGAGCACGCTGGCGCGCGAGCTGTACGAAGTCGATCGACTCGGCGCGTTCTTCGACATCGTCCATCAGGATCCGGTGCTGTCGCAGGTGAAGCTGATCGCGGAGCCGTGGGACCTCGGCGCCGGCGGCTATCAGGTCGGCAACTTTCCGGTGCTCTGGACGGAGTGGAACGGCAAGTACCGCGACGCGATGCGCGCGTTCTGGCGCGGCGACGATCGCGGCGTCGCCGAGGTCGCCACGCGCATCGCCGGGAGCAACGATCTCTACGAGCACAGCGGCCGGCGTCCCTACGCGAGCATCAACTTCATCACCGCGCACGACGGCTTCACGCTGCAGGACCTCGTCAGCTACAGCCAGAAGCGCAACGAGGCCAACGGCGACAACAACCAGGATGGCGAGGGCGAGAACCTGAGCTGGAATTGCGGCGTCGAGGGACCGACGAGCGATCCCGAGATCGTCGCGCTGCGCGAACAGCAGAAGCGGAACCTGATGGCGTCGCTTCTGCTTTCCGTCGGCGTACCGATGATCAGCGGCGGCGACGAGATGAGCCGGACGCAGTACGGCAACAACAACGCGTACTGCCAGGACAACGAGGTGAGCTGGACCTGCTGGAGCCTGACGCCGGACCAGCGCGCCTTCGTCGACTTCACGCGGAAGCTGGTGCGGTTCCGGCGGTCGCAGCCGACGCTGACGCGCCGCAAGTATTTCCAGGGGCGGTCCATCCGCGGCGCCGACGTGAAGGACATCTACTGGCTCGACCCGAGCGGCCGCGAGATGACGGACGTGGCGTGGAACGCGCCGTTTGTCCGCTCGCTGGGCGTGCTGATGGTCGGCAACGCGATTGGCGACATCGACGAGCGTGGCCGCCTCGTGTCCGGCGACACGCTGCTCATTCTGCTCAGCGCGCATCACGAGTGCGTCCCGTTCGTGCTGCCCGCCGTGGAGCGCGGCCATGAATGGGTGCGCGTCCTCGACACGATCGAGGCGCGCTCGATGGAGACGCGGTACGACGGCGGCACCAAGTACCCGCTCGAGGGACGCACGGTCGTCCTCTTCACGCTCGACAAGCATCGCGGCCACCGCCGCGCGTCGGACGCCGAGGAGGAGCTGGTGGACGACCGCATGGCGCTGCAGGTAACCCGTTGATGGATATGCTGCAGACCGGGGTTCGGGATTCGGGGCTCGGGACTCGATCCCAACACGACGTTCGAACTCGTCAGCGCGTCATCGTCGAACGCGTCTGGCCTGAGATCGATGGTGGTCGCTTTCCGATCAAGCGAACCGTCGGCGAGACCATCACCGTTGGCGCGGACATCTTCGCGGATGGCTACGATCTGCTCGCTGGCGTCGTGAAGTTTCGCGCTCTCGGTAGCGGAGGCCGGGTCCTTTCGGACCCGGCAGGTTGGAACGAGAGTCCGCTCGTCGCGCGCGACAACGATCGATGGGAAGGCACGTTCACGGTCACCGATCTGGGCGACTACGAATACACGATCGAAGCGTGGGTCGATCGCTTCGGCTCGTGGCTGAAAGGACTTGTCGCCAAAGTTGATGCGGCGCAGGACGTCGCGAGCGAGCTGCTCGAAGGCGCGGAGCTGATTCAGGCCGCCGCGGTCCGCCCGAAGGAGGAGGTCCGCCTGAAGGAGAAGGTCCGCCTAAAGGCGGACACTACCGAGACCGGCGCGCCTCACGATACGGTCGTGTCCGGCTTTAGCCGGACCGAAGACAATCTGCGGCTGCTCGAGATTGCGGATCTGCTGCGGAGCAACGCGCCGCAGGTCGCGCGCGTCTGGGCGGCGAAGGATCCGTCGCTGCGCGCGTTGATGGATGCGCGGCCCGATCGCAGCACCTCCACAGCCTACGAGCGGACGCTCATCTGCCGCGTGGACTCGGTGCGCGCGCGGTTTGGCGCGTGGTACGAGATGTTCCCGCGCTCGGTCACGCCCGACCCGTCGCGCAGCGGCACCTTCCGCGAAGCCGAATCGCGACTTGCCGACATCGCCGCGATGGGCTTCGACATCGTCT
>QHWQ01000168.1 GCA_003222635.1 Acidobacteriota bacterium
ACGCTCGATGTCCGCCACGCGGACGATGCGGTGCGAAGCGCGGCGGTGCGCCAGCTGCATGACGCGGCGGAGGCGGTCGCCGCGCACAGAGGGCTGACGCTCGACTGGGTGACGCGCTTCGACCATGCCTCGGTGGCGATGGATGCCGAGCTCGTGGCGCGCCTGACGCGCGCCGTGGAGCGAGCCGGTGTGAAGCCGTTTGTCATGCCGAGCGGCGCCGGCCATGATGCGATGATTCTTGCGGCGCATATGCCTGCAGCCATGCTCTTCATCCGGACGCCGGGCGGGATCAGCCACCATCCCGACGAATCGGTGATGCCGGGCGACGTCGCCATCGCGCTTGCCGCTGCCGCCGACTTCCTTCATGGCTGACCTCGTCATACGCGGCGGCAGAGTCGTGCTGCCCGGACGCGTCGCAGCCGCGGACATTTCCATCGAGGACGGACGCATCGCGTCGATCGGTTCGGGCGCCGCGGGCGCGCGAGAGGAGATCGATGCGTCGGGACTCGTGGTGATGCCCGGTGTCATCGACGTGCACCTGCACTTCAACGAGCCGGGGCGAACCGGGTGGGAAGGCGCGGCCACCGGCAGCCGCGCGCTGGCGGCGGGTGGTGGCACGCTGTTCTTCGACATGCCGCTCAACTCGACGCCCTGCTGCATCAACGCGCGCGAGGTCGAGCGCAAGCGCGCGGCGCTCGAGGCCGCGTCGATCACGGACTTCGCGCTCTGGGGTGGGCTCGTGCCAGGCTCGGTGCCCGAGATGGCGGACATGGCCGAGCAGGGCGTCGTCGGCTTCAAGGCGTTCATGTGCGACTCGGGGCTGCCCGAGTTTCCGCGCGCGGACGACAGGACGCTCTACGACGGACTGCGTGAGGCCGCGAGGCTTGGTTTGCCGATCGCCGTCCATGCCGAGAACGACGAGCTGGCGCGCGGAGTTTCACGTCCGGTGATCGCGGAGCTCGAAGCGATCGAGCGCGCTCTGTTGTTCGCTGGTGAGACCGGCGCCGCGCTGCACATCGTCCATATCAGCACGGGACGCGGTGTTGCGCTCGTCGCGGAGGCGCGCGCGAAGGGCGTCGACGCGTCCGCCGAAACGTGCGCGCACTATCTGTGGTTCACCGAAGGTGACGTCGAGCGGCTCGGCGCCATCGCGAAGTGTGCGCCACCCTTGCGTCCGGCGAAGGACGCGCAGGAGTTGTGGGAGGAGCTCGTCGCCGGCCATGTCGATATCGTCGCCTCCGATCATTCGCCGACCGAGCCGGCGGGGAAGGCGGGTGACTTCGCCAGCGCGTGGGGAGGCATTGCGGGCGTCCAGTCGACGCTGCCGGTGCTGCTCGATCGCGGTTACCACGATCGCGGCCTGACGCTCGAGCGGATCGCCGACCTGGTGTCAGCGGCGCCTGCCCGGCGCTTCCGGATCGCGCGGAAAGGCCCCATCGTGCCGGGCAACGATGCGGACCTCGCGCTGATTGATCCGGATCGGACGTTCACGCTGGGGAAAGGCGACTTGCACCAGCGCCACAAGATGAGCCCCTACGTCGGCGAGACGTTTCGGGGCGCCGTGCGACGAACGCTGCGGCGCGGCGAGACCATCTTCACGGATGGACACATCACGGCGCAGGGCGGCGGCAGGTTCATCCGGCCTCGAGCCGATACAATCTGACGTCAGGTGAATCTCCCCACCCGCAGCGCGAATCAGCCCGATCACCGGCTGCAGACGCCCGAGACGTTCGTACGCGCGCCGCTGCCCGGCATGCGCAACGCGACGGCGATCGTGCACACGTCGCCCGCGGGCGGCTCCTCGTTCGTGCAGTACACCGCGGAATTCGATCGGGGTGGATCGCTTGCCGCGTGCGGCGATCAGCGGTTCGTCTATGTGCTCGACGGCCGCATCAGCATTGGATCGGACGTGCTCGAGGCGGGCGGCTATGCGTATCTGCCGCCGGGACATGCCACCGCGATCTGCAGCGACGCTGCCGCGCGCGCGGCGGTGATCGAGAAGCCGTATCAGCCGCTGGCCGGCGTGAAGACGCCCGCCTTCCTCACGAGCGTCGAGCGCGACGCGGCGGCCACCTCTCTTGGCGACGACCCGTGGCTCGAAGTACGCGGCCTCATTCCCGATGACACGGCGTTCGACTTCCGCGTCAACACGATGACCTACCAGCCGGGCGCCTCGCTTCCGGCCGTCGAGATCCACGTCATGGAGCACGGCCTGCTGATGCTCGAGGGTGGCGGCATCTACCTGCTCGGATCGCAGTGGTATCCGGTGCACGCCGGCGACTTCATCTGGATGAAGGCCTACTGTCCGCAGTGGTTCGGCGCCATCGGCAAGCAGCCGGCGAAGTACTTGATCTACAAGGATTGGGATCGTCATCCGTGAGCGTCACCGCGGACATCCAGCGCCTGCGGACCGAGCTTGGCAAGCTCGCCTCCTTCTCCGAAACGCCCGCGCCCGCCGTTACGCGCGTGGTGTTCGGAGACATGGACCTCCGCGCGCGCGACTACCTGAAAACCCTCTTCGCCGAGGCCTCGCTCGTCGTCCACGAAGATCCCGTCGGCAACACGTTCGCGCGCTGGCTCGGCCGCGGCAAGTCGCTGTCGCCCATCGCCACCGGATCGCATTGCGACGCGATTCCGAATGCGGGGCGCTTCGACGGCACCGTCGGCGTCATCGGCGGCCTCGAGGCGATTCGCGCGCTGCAGCGATCCGGATTCGAGCCACAGCGCTCGATCGATTTGGTGATGTTCACCGCGGAGGAGCCGACGCGCTTCGGCATCGGCTGTCTTGGCAGCCGCCTCATCTCGGGCGCGCTCGACTCGTCGGTGGGAGACACGCTGACGTCCGAGGGGCGGACGCTGAACGAGCTGCGCCTCGCGGCCGGCTTTTCCGGCCGGCTCATCGACGTGCCGCTCTCGCCTGGCGCGTATGGCGCGTTCGTGGAGCTGCACATCGAGCAGGGGCCGATCCTCGATCGCGAACAGCTCGACATCGGCGTCGTCACCGCGATTGCGGCACCCGCCAGTCTTCGCATCATCGTCGACGGCGAGGGCGGCCATGCGGGCGCGGTCATGATGTCCGATCGACACGACGCGTTTCTCGCGGCGGCGGAAATCGCGCTGGCGATCGAAGCGGCCGCGCGCGCGACCGGATCGCCCGACACGGTCGCGACGACAGGCGTCTGCGAGGTATTTCCGGGAGCGATCAACAGCATTCCGAGCCAGGCTCGCCTCGACGTCGACGTGCGCGATGTCGATCTCCGCTGCCGTGACGCGGTGCTGGCGGCCATCACGGCGGCGTGCGATGGCGTGGAAGGCCGGCGCGGCGTGACCGTTCGCCTCGAGCCGATCAACGCGGACCCGCCGGCGCGGTGCGCGAGTCCGATCGTCAACGCGATCACCACGGCGTGCGAGACGCGAGGGCTGCGCCATCGCACGATGGTCAGCCGCGCGTATCACGATTCGTTGTTCATGTCACGGATTGCGCCGACGGGGATGATCTTCATCCCGTGCCGCGACGGGATCAGCCATCGGCCTGACGAGTACGCGTCGCCCGAGGCGATCGGGCGCGGCACAGAGGTCCTGGCGGACACTCTGGCCGCGCTCGCAGGTTAGCTATTTCGTGGCGTTCGCAGCGGGAGCGACCGGACGGCTCGAAACGTAGGCGAGGATGTTCACCAGATCCTCGCTCGTCAGCTTCGCCACCACCGGCTTCATCAGCTGCGTCCACTCGCCGTTGCGCGTGCCCGCCTGCATGTCATACAGCTCGCGTCCGAGATAGCTCGGCGAGCGGCCCGCGATGCCGGGAACCGGGCCCATGCCCAGCAGATCCGGACCGTGGCATTCGCCGCAGGCGATCGTCTTGCCGTTGCCGCCGGTCTTGACGAGTGCCTCGCCCTTCTTGATCGAGCCCATCGGCACGTAGGCGATGACGCCCGACCGCGTGCTGCGGTACACCTCGGTGAACTCCACGTTCTCGGGCGTCTCGATGATGCGCACGCCGATCGGCTCCTTGCCTGCGCCCTCGCCCTCGATCGGGACCCAGATGCCGCCGTTGCTCTTCATCTTCGCAACGGTGTTCGTCTCGACGACGCGCACCCACGGCGTCCACTTGATCGCGCCGAAGTATTCTGCCGCCGCCTGCATCTCGTCCGGCGTCAGCGACTTCGCGATCAGCACCATGCGGTTCGTGTTCGCCTTGCGCGACTCGGCGCTCTTGCGCTGGTCGGCGCGGAAGTCTTTCAGCTGCTGCAGGAAGTAGGAGACCGGCAGGCCTGACACGCTGGCGTTTTCCGGCCGCCCTTTGCCGTTGACCAGGTGACAGGTCGAGCAGGCCGTCGCGTTTGGATCGCCAGTGCGGCCGTTCGACACGATGTTCGGCATTGCGGGATGGTCCTCGGGGAACCAGTCCGTCGTGCCGTTGATGCGGTTGCGCGGAATCTGCTTGGTACTGCCCGGCAGCGTTTTGAGGGTCGTATCCGTCTGCGCCGGGTTGGGCGGCCTCACCTCGCCTGGAGCCAGCGGCGGCGGCGGCGGTGCAATGGCATACGCCCAGTCCGGAATCTGCGCTGTCGTCGCCGCGTGCAGCGCGACAGAGAGAGCAAGGGGCAACGCCGCAAGGACGACGAGCGCCGCGAATCTACGCATAAAAACCCTCCAGTAACGGAGCCACCAGGTTTTGGGTGTCGCCAACTATACGCCTGATCATGGCGCCATGAAAACGCCCCTTTTCGCGACACTGCTCGCGTTGGCCGGCGCCGTGGCGGCTGCGCAGAATCCGCCGGCTGAGCCGAAGAATTACAGCATCGATCCGTGGCTTGGTAACCGGACTTTCGAAGCACGCGCAGGCGGTAGCGCG
>QHWQ01000169.1 GCA_003222635.1 Acidobacteriota bacterium
CCGCGACGCTCGTCACGGGCGGAAAGCTCGTTGACGCCGTACATACGGGCGACAACTGGCGCGGCAAGGGCATCGAAGGCGGCAAGGCGCAGAAGATGTCGAAGGGCGACTTCATGCTGGTGCCCGCCGGCGTGCCGCACTGGTTCACCGACATCAACGGCCAGATCACGGAGTTCTCCCTGCATCTGCCCGCGAAATGAGCTCGGTCGCCGCGCGGTTGAACCGTCTGGAGCCAACGGCGGTTCACCGCCACGCGACGGTCATCGCGGGCATCGGCTCGTTCTTCGATCTCTTCGACATCTTCCTCGCGGGCGTGCTGGCGACGGTTCTCACGCAGCAGTTTCACCTCACGCGCGCGGCGCTGCCGCCAATCATCGGCTCGAGCTTCGTCGGCATGTTCTTCGGCGCCACGCTGCTCGGGCGCTTCGCCGACGCCCATGGCCGGCGAACGGCGTTCCTCGTCAACCTCGGCATCTATTCGGCCTTCACGCTGCTCGGCGCGTTCAGCCCGAGTGTCGCGGTATTGATCGCCACGCGTTTTCTGGCGGGCATCGGCATCGGCGCGGAGTTGCCGCTCGTGGATGCGTATCTCAGCGAGTTGCTTCCCGCGCGGCATCGCGGCCGCTACACCGCATGGGCCTACACGCTCGGCTTCATCGGCGTGCCCGCCGCAGGTTTTCTCGCGCGGATGCTCGTGCCGCGGCAGCCGTTCGGCTTCGACGGGTGGCGCTGGATGTTCGTCATCGGGTCGCTCGGCGCCGCGATCATCTGGGTGATGCGCACGAAGCTCCCCGAGTCGCCCCGCTGGCTCGAGTCGGTCGGCCGCGTTGCCGAAGCCGACGCGATCGTGTCACGCATGGAACGCGAGGCCGAACGGCGCGGCCCGCTGCCGCCGCCGTCGCCCGATGAAATCGCATCCGAGGAGGGCGGCCGCTTCCGCGTGATCTTCGGCCCGCGCTACCGCGGGCGCACGCTGATGCTGTGCGTCTTCCACGTCTTCCAGACCGTCGGCTACTATGGCTTCGGCACGCTCGTGCCGACGGTGCTCGCGGCGAAGGGCTACTCGATCGTGACGTCGCTGACGTTCACGTCGCTCACCTTCATCGGCTATCCGATTGGATCCGCGCTGTCGCTGCCGATCGTCGAGCGCGTCGATCGCCGGTGGCTCATCGTCGCCTCCGCGGCGCTGATGGCGCTCTTCGGCCTGACGCTCGGCTACGCGACCGCGCCCGCGCTGATCCTTGCGTCAGGATTTCTCTACACCGCGGCGAGCAACATCTTCTCGAATGCGCTGCACATCTTCCAGGTGGAGATCTTCCCCACCTTCGCCCGCGCGACCGCCGCCGGCACCGCCTACGGCATGAGCCGGCTCTCGACGGGCGCCATGCCGTTCGTCCTGGTGCCCGTGCTGGATCGCTACGGTCCGACCGCGATGTTCGGCTGCGTCGCGGGCGCGCTCGCGATCTGCATCGTCGACATCGCCGCGTTCGCGCCAAGCACCACGGGCCGGGCGCTGGAGATGATCACACCGGGATCAGGGATCCGGGATGCGGGATCCGTGGGTTCTTAGGTTCGGGGGTTCGGGGTTCGAGGTTGGCGGTTCGGGGTTCGGGTAGTTAATTCCCATCCGAATCGTTCGCGCTGCGCCAATAACGTTTTCGGGCCGCAATTCGGATCGTCACGCCTCTTGCACTACCGTGCGCATGCCTATTCAGTCATATCGCGACCTTGAAGCCTGGCAAATCGGAATGGACTTCGTTGTCAACGTCTACGAATTGACCAAACACCTTCCTGTCGAGGAACGCTATGGCCTTGCGTCACAGATGCGGCGCGCTGCGGTATCAGTTCCGTCCAACGTCAGCGAAGGGCATCAACTGGGCGGAAAGTCATACAGGCGATTCGTATCTTTCGCGATCGGCAGTCTCGCCGAAGCAAACACTCAAATCGAGATTGCGCTTCGCCTCGAATACATCGATGGGCCGATGTTCGATGCCATCACTCGCAAATCGACGCGTCTGCGGCAGGTGCTCCATGGCTTGCGACGATCGCTCAAGACGAACGACGAACCTCGAACCTAGAACCCAGAACCAGAACCCAGAACGATCGGATCCCGCATCCCGCATCCCGCATCCCGGTCAGAATCGATACGTATACAGAAACTTTGACGACGCGCGGCGGTCGAGCGTCGTGAAGCGATTGACCACGGGATCGTCCAGCCAGTTGTGGTTGTAGACGATGTAGAGGTCGTTGCCGGGCGTGAGAATCCAGCGGAAGCGCGACTGCCAGCCGAGCACCGCACTCACCGAATCGTATTGCACGTTGTTCGACAGCGAGATCCACGGGTTGAACTGCGTGTCGAGCACGCTGCGATAGAGCCTCGCCGTAAAGCGTCCGTCGGGCAGCGCGATCCTGTTCCATTCGCCATAGAGATCGAGGACGATGCCCGTGCGCGGGCGGAAGGCGGTATCGACAATCAGCTGATCGCGATCGCCTGAATAGAAGCTGCCCGTTTCCCACTGCGGTTGGATCGAAAACTTCCGCCGGGAGGCGGTGTTCAGCTGAAACCGGTAACGCGTGTAGTTGTATTCCGATCCGATCGGCAGCGTGACGCGGTTGGCGACCCGGAAGCCGCGATCGAGCTTCTCGTAGATCGGCAGAACGTGCACCTGAATCTGTTCCTGCGACTGGAAGTTCGCCTGGAACACGGTGACATCCCACTGCCGAAACAGCGGATCGTTGTTCGCCGTCAGATACTGCAGGTCGCCGCTGACGCCGAACTGGTACTGCTGCACGCCGAACTTCGTGCGTCCCTGCACGCGCTTCGGCCGCGGCTGAAAGCGCGCCTGCGGCGCGTAGCGGCGATAGGCGTTGCGCAGCGTGAAGCCGACCGCCGGGTCATAGTTCTCCTGCACCTCGCGATAGTTGAAGCGGCCGATGTAGCGATCGTTCGGGTACTCGAAGTTCGCGCCCCATGACCCGCTCTTGCCGATCTTCAACGGATTGGTGGTGGCCAGGTAAAACCCCTCGAGATGCACGTTCTGGCTGCCGCGGAACGTGGTGGTGCCGAGACGGAAGTCGGCGCCAAGCGTGTGCAGCGCGTCGAAGGTGCCGAGCGGCGCGGTCAGCGGCCTCGAGCCATCGGTGCGCGCGTCGCGGCGCGTGTAGAGCACGCCGACGTATGACTCGCGAAGGACGTTGCGCCTCACGCGCAGCGCGGTGACGTCTTCGCCTGGCGTCCCATCCTCGCGTCCGGTCCGAATCTGCATCAGGCCGATGTTCTGGCGGCCGGCCTGCCCCGTCAGCTTCACGCCGACATCGATCTTCTGGGGATCGCCGTTGGCGTCGAGGCCGATGCGCCGCGTGAAGAACGGCACGGCGGCAGTGTTGCGGTTGGAATTGTTCTCGAAGCTCGCGAAGTCGAAAAACGACGCGCCTTCGAGAAAGAACCCGCGCTTCTCGGGAAAGAACAACGAGTACTGCGTGAGATTGACCTGCCGCTGATCGACCTCGGTTTGCGCGAAGTCGGTGTTCACGGTGAGATTGGCGCGCAGCGCCGGCGTGACGCTGTAGTACAGGTCGGCGCCAGCATTCGCATCGGTCGTCGTGGCGGTCTTGCCGCGACCGGGTGACGCAAGCGCGGATGCGACGCCGTAGGGGCGCAGCACTAATTAAGAGGTTCGTCGTGGGTGGTTGGTGGTTGGTAGTTGGTGGTTCGGGCACCAACCACTAACCACGAACCACTAACCAGCACCGCTCACCGCGTAAGCCCGACTCCAACCGACGCGATCGTTTTCGACGCCTCCCCGCCATTGAACGTCTTCGTCGTCGTGCCGAGCCGCTGATACTCGACGCCGCCGTGCACGTTCAGATTGCGTGTGAGCGGCAGCGTCGCGATGCCGGCGATGCTGGCGAATCCGAAGGCGTGGTCCTTGCCGGAGAGCTCGTAGTAGTTGCCGAGACTCAGACCAACCTTGACGGGAGCCGCAACGCCGATGCGGCGCAGCGAGAGGCCCGGTGTCGCACCCAGCTCGAGATACCTGCCCGCTTTGAATCCACCGTCCAGCTGCCCGATGCCCGGCTTCGTATCCAATTCGAACGCGACGAGCGCATACGGTTTGAGCGACGCGCCGCGCGGCATTGCAGCATCCGTCGATGCTTTGAACGAGAGCTCCTTCACAGACGTGAACATTTTGTTCGGGCTGCGGTAGCCGGTGTAGGTGGTGTCTAGCGCGAACGCATTGCCGAACGCGAGCGACAACGTGGAGTAGATGTCCGACTCGTACCAGCGCTTGCTGCTGGGCCCGTCAGATCCCGCCCATCCGCTGTGCAGGCTGTTGAACGTGCCAACGCGGATGCGCGCGCTCGTCAGGCCGCGATCCGCGGCGTGCAGTCGCAAGCCGACTTCGGCCGAGGGCCATGTGATCGTGCCGGTGTCGTCCTGGCGCACGCCGCGGAACACGTAGGCGTTGCGGATGTCCAATCCGGCCGCCACGCTGACACTTTGGTCATCAACCGTTGACGCCCGCTGCGCAAACAGCGGCATGGTGTTGAGAACGAGAAACGTTGCAAGCATCGTCAGGCGAGTCATCGCTGCACCTCCGCGAGAAAGCCATGCGTACGGCCGGAGCGGTCGATGAAAAGGCCAGCCACGTCGCCGTCTCTGTTGACGCCGCGCGCGCGTGTCACCGTGGCCTCGGGAACGTCGATGCGGACGAACGCACTCTGGTCGTACTGAAATCCGTGGGCAGCTCCGGCCGAATCCGTGTAATCGCCCACCATCACGCCTGATGGATTGATGTCCCACGCAGCGGTCGCGATGGCACCCGGGACCTCGACGGCGGTCAACTTCTCACGCTCCATGACATATGCCTTGTTGCGGCCATCCTTGTCCATGAACAGACCGATGACATACTTGCCGTCCGGCGTAGCGCCGTTGTGCATGGACATCCCCATGTCAATGGCCGAGAAGCCCTGCTGAAACATCATTCCGTGCATCGTTCCCATCGTGTCGGTGTCGTGATAGCAGCCGAGAATCGTTCCGTCGTTGAGGATTCGCTGAGGAATGGTGTTGAGATGTCCCGGGTAATCGACGGCGAGCAGCCCGCCGCGACGCGTCAGCAGAAAGCCGTGAACGGGAACGCCGCCGGTTTCG
>QHWQ01000170.1 GCA_003222635.1 Acidobacteriota bacterium
GATGAGGAACTCCCCGTAGAACTCCTTGTTGCCGTTCGCCGGGTTGCGCGTGAACGCGACGCCCGATCCAGAGTTGTCGCCCGTGTTGCCGTAGACCATCGCCTGCACGTTGACCGCGGTGCCCCACTCGGTCGGGATGCTGTATTTGCGGCGATAGACGATCGCGCGGTCGTTCATCCACGAACCGAATACGGCGCCGACGGCGCCCATCAGCTGGTCCCGCGGCGAGGCCGGGAACTCGCGGCGCACGCGCTCCTTCACGAGCGCTTTGAAGCGCAGCACGAGCTCCTTCAGATCGTCGACGGTGAGCTTGGTGTCTTCGATGTCCCGGTGATAGCGATCGTGCTTGAGGCTTTCGATCACGATCTCGAAGGGCTCGTGATCCTCGCCGGCGCGCTTCTGCACGCCGAGCACGACGTCGCCATACATCTGGATGAAGCGGCGATAGCAGTCCCACGCAAACCGCGCGTTGTTCGTCTTCCGTGCGAGCGCTTCAACCGTCTGATCGTTGAGGCCGAGGTTGAGGATCGTATCCATCATCCCGGGCATCGAGTCGCGCGCGCCCGAACGGACGGAGACGAGCAGCGGATTCTTCATGTCGCCGAACTTCTTGCCCGTCTGGCGCTCGATGGACGCCAGCCCCGTTTCCATCTGCGCTTTCAACGCGGACGGATATGTGCGCTTGTGGTCGTAGTAGTAGGTGCAGACTTCGGTGGTGATGGTGAAGCCGGGAGGAACGGGGAGACCGATGCGGCACATCTCGGCGAGGTTCGCCCCCTTGCCGCCGAGCAGTGGCTTCATCCCGCCGTTGCCGTCGGTCTTCTGGCCGAACAGATAGACGTATTTTCCACCCTTCGCACCTATCGCACCCTTCGCACTCTTCGCACCGACCTTCTTTGCCATCGATTACGTCTCCGTCACGATTTCCGAGATATCAGCAATATCGAGAATCAGATCGCGCAGCCGCGCCACCAGCGCGAGCCGCGCCGCCCGAAGCTGTGCATCCTCCGCCATCACCAGCACATCGTCGAAGAACTTCGCGACGGAGGGTTGCAGTGTGGCGATGCGTTGAAACGCATCCTTGTAGTCGGCGCGCCTGGCGGCCGCCTCGATATCGGGCGCTGCCTGGCGCAGCGTCGAGGCCAATGCTACTTCCGCCGGCTCCTTGAGGAGTGAGGCGTCGGAACCCGGTGGCGCCGCGACATCTTTGGTGATGTTCTTGACGCGCTTGAAGAGCGTGGCGACGCCGCGCAGCGCCTCGGAGCGGCTCATCTGCGCCAGCGCCTCGAGCTTCTTCTTCGCCTCGACCATATCGAACCGGTCGAGGGACTGCGGAACCACCGCGCGGATGTTCCGCACGTCGAAGCCGCGCTGCTCGAACAGATACATGACGCGCTCGCGCATGAACGCGCGCAGCGCCTGCTGCGCGTCCTCCGGGACGGTCCACGCCGAGAGCGCCCGCGTCATCAGGTCCCAGAGCTCGATGCGCGTGGTGATGCCCGTCAGCTCCGGCAGGTCGGCAAGGATCTTCACCGCTCCCTGCGCCTGACGCCGCAGCCCGAGCGGATCGCGCGATCCGGTCGGACGCTCGCCGGCGGCAAACATGCCGGCGACCGAATCGATCTTGTCGGCCAGCGAGACGGCCGCCCACGTCACGGCTGCACTACCAAGCTGCTGACGTGTCGGCGGCGCATCGGCCTCCACACCAACCGGCAGGTAGTGGAAGTAGATCGCTTTCCAGACGGGCTCGGGCTGCCCTTCCTCGCGCGCGTAGATGCCGCCCATCGTTCCCTGCAGTTCGGTGAACTCGCGCACCATGTCGGTCGCCTGATCCGCCTTCGCGAGGCGGCCGGCGACCCCGGCAGCCGCCGCGGCCTCGGACTTGCCAAACGCCTCGCGCGCAATCCACTCCGCGAGCGACGAGACGCGATCCGCCTTGTCGCGATAGCTGCCGAGCTTCTTGTGAAACAGGATGGTCGAAAGCCGCTCGATCCGCGACTCGAGCGTTGCCTTGCGATCCGCGTCCCAGAAGAACCGCGCATCGCGCAGCCGCGCCGTCAACACGCGCTCGTTGTTGCGCGCGATGATCTCCGGCTTTTCCGCCTGCATGTTCGTGACGGCGAGAAACGCGGGCTTCAGCCTGTTTTCCTCGTCCACCACCGGGAAGTAATGCTGATGATGAATCATCGTCGTCGTCAGCACTTCCTCGGGCAGCTGGAGGAATTCGACCGGGAAGTGACCCGCGATGACCGACGGATACTCGACCAGATCCGGAACTTCCTGCAGCAACGACGACTGCGCCGCGACCAGACCGCTGACGCGCCCGCCGAGCCGGCGCGCGTGCGTCTCGAGCTCGCGCCGAATCTTCGACTCACGCTCGCCGCGATAGAGGATGACGAAGTTCTCGAGCAGCCGCGCCTGATAATCGTCGAACATCTTGACCTTGATCGCCCGCCCCGCGCGGCCGCTTGTCGTCAGGAAGCGATGGCCGTAGGTATTCGATCCCGAGCGAATGTCCTGCACGAGCGGACCCTGCGCATTCTCGTTCCGGCGGATCACGAACGGCACGACGCGGCCGCCGTAGAGAAGAATCAGCCAGCGGATCGGCCGCGCGAACACGAGATCGCCCTTGCCGTCCTCGAGGTAGGCGTCCCAGCGCATCTGCTTCGGGAACGTCAGGTCGCGCAGCAACCCACCCGTGACATCGGCGAGCACGTCGACTGTCGCCTTGCCGCGCTGACGCACGCGATACGCGAGGTAGATGCCCTTCGGCGTCTCGTGACGTTCGAGCGCCCCCACCTCGACGCCGTACTTCTTCGCGAAACCGGTCGCGGCGGGCGTCGGCTCGCCCTCCGGCTTGAACGCGGCCGAGACCGGCGGTCCGGTCACCAGCTCCTCGTGGTCGTTCTGCCGCTCGGCCAGCTTGGCGACGCGCGCGGTCAGCCGGCGAGGCGTGCTGTAGCTTTCCGCCGGCGCGTCGGTATCGAGACGCGCGTCCTTCAAGCGCGCATCGAGATGCGTGGCGAGCTGACGCGTGAGCCCCGGCAGCCAGCTTGCCGGAATCTCCTCGCATCCGATCTCGATGAGCAGCTCGCGGTCCACGCCTATCCCTCACTCATTGCGGCAGGCGTGGTCGCATCGACGTACGTGCGCGCAATCTTCACGGCGAGCTGGCGCACCCTCAGAATGTAGGCCGTGCGTTCGGTGACGCCGATGCTGCCGCTCGAATCGAGAATGTTGAACAGGTGCGAGCACTTGAGACAGAACTCGAGGGCCGGCCAGATCAGGCCGGAGTCGAGCATCTTCTCGCCAAGCGCGTAGTTGCGATCGAACAGGTCGCGATGCGCCGCCGCGAACTCCTCGGGCGGCATGTTCACCTGGCCGAAGGCGTACTTCGACTCCTCGACTTCCTCCTGCAGGCGCACCTCGCCGTACTTCACGCCGCCGCCCCACTCCAGATCGAAGATGTTGTCCACGCGCTGCAGGAACATGGCGATGCGCTCGAGCCCGTAGGTGATCTCGCACGAGATCGGCGCGAGGTCGATGCCGCCCACCTGCTGGAAGTAGGTGAACTGCGTGATCTCCATGCCGTCGAGCATCACCTGCCATCCGATGCCCCACGCGCCGAGCGTCGGCGACTCCCAGTTGTCCTCTTCGAACCGGATGTCGTGCTGCCGCGGATTGATGCCGCACGTCTCGAGGCTCTCCAGATAGAGCTGCTGCACCTCGTCCGGCGACGGCTTGAGGATGACCTGAAACTGGTGATGCTTGAAGACGCGGTTCGGGTTCTGGCCGAAGCGTCCGTCGTCGGGCCGCCGCGACGGCTGCACGTAGGCGACGCTCCACGGCTTGGGACCGAGCACGCGCAGCAGCGTCTCGGGATGCGAGGTCCCGGCGCCCACCTCGAGGTCCAGCGGCTGCTGCAGCAGGCAGCCGTGCGATGCCCAGAAGGCGGAGAGTTTGAGGATGAGATCCTGAAGCGTCACTCGACAGGGTCAGTCAGCTGGTTATGTCTGCGCAGTTCGCGAAGCACACGATCCGATTTCAAGTTCTTCTCGAGATGCATCGTGATGAGCGCGCGATGCATCTGCTCGAGCTCCTGCAGCGCGCCGGGCGGCGCCGGCACGTCGCCGACCTGCTGCGGCGTCACGCTGCGCGACGCGGCGAGAAACGCCATCGCCTCGCCCGACAGCGTCCCGCGCGCCTCCGGATACACACCCTGCAGCCGAAGGAGCCAGTATTCAAAGTAGCGCGCGAGCGGTTCCACCGGCGCGCCCGCGCTGAGCGCATCCAGCATCGACGCGCCGAGCCGGTACAGCCGATCGTCGGCATCCGCCTCCTGCGCCCACTCATCGAGCAATTCCGCGAAGTACCCGATGTAACTCAGCCCCTCGCAGGGGCCGGCGTAGGCTCCGGCTTCAGCCGGAGCTTCCGATCGCATCGCGAGCGCCAACGGCGAGCGAACCGTTTCCGCGTAATTGAGGCCGACGAGCTCGCGCCGTTCCTTCTCGAAGTAGGCGACGCGCACCTCCGTCATCGGCTCGAGCGCCGCCGCGAAGCGTGACCGCGGCCGCCGCGCGCCCTTCGCCACCCCGCGCTTTTTCCCGCGATCGCGCGTCAGGAAGACGACGATGCGATCGGCTTCACCCAGCTTATACGTGCGGAGAATCAGGGCGTCGGCGGTGTAGAGCGGCAATACGGCTATTTTACTGTCGTTCACCCTTCCGTGTTCTCGGCGTTCGGTTCGTGTTCAAGTTCATGTTCGGTTCGGCGTTCGGCGTTCGAAGTTCGGGGTTCAGCCATTGAGGGCACATCTCAATCTGCCCACCATTCGATAAGGCCGCCTGGGTCACGCCAAAACCAGAGAATGAACACTGCGAACGACGAGAGGGCGACAACCATCACTGCCACGAACGCGACCGGCGCCAGCGCAAACAGCGCCAGCAACAATCGCGAAGCCGATCAACCAAAGCAAGCGACCAGAGCGGACGACTTCCATTCTATTGCTCTGCGCCACAACCTGGTTTCACGTGGTCGTCAGATAGAACAGGTTCAGGATCATCGCGAACCCGAGCAGCAGGCCGAGCACCGCATCGCCCTTGGCCAGCCACGCCACGATCGCCGCGAGGATGCCGAGCAGAAGCCCGTTGCCGATGCCGATGCTCACTTCCTTCAGCAGCGCCTTGCGCGCGTTGCTCCACGTCAGCTCGCCGAGCGCGAGGCCGCGCACCATCACCGTCAGCGTCTGCGTGGCGGCGGTGGCGCCGATGCCGACGACGATCGGCATGAAGACCGCCAGCGCCGTTACCTTGCCGATGGTCGGCTCGAAGAGCGCGACGACGCCCGCGGCGGCAAACAGCGTGAGGAGCTGAATCGCGAGCGCCGGCAGACGCTTGCGGAATGTTTCGGCGGGCGGCGTGAAGACGCGCTCGTCGCTGGCGACACCTGCAAGGCGATAGATGTCCTCGGTCGCCTCGTCCTTCATGACGTCGATCACGTCGTCAACCGTAATCACGCCAACCAGCTTGTTCTCCTCGTCGACAACCGGAACGGCAAGCAGGTTGTACGACGCAACGTGCCGCGCGACCTCCTCCTGGTCCGTCTCCACGCG
>QHWQ01000171.1 GCA_003222635.1 Acidobacteriota bacterium
ACGGGGTGTTCGGCATCGCGCTGAATCTCGAGGAGGAGAGCGTCGGCGCCGTGCTTCTCGGCGATTTCAAGGAGATCAAAGAGGGCGACCAGGTGAAGCGCACCGGCCGCATCATCTCCGTTCCCGTCGGCGACGAGATGCTCGGCCGCGTCGTCAACGCGCTCGGCCAGCCGCTCGACGGCAAGGGCCCGATCACGACCAAGCAGTTCCTGCCGATCGAGCGCCTCGCTCCCGGCGTCGTCGATCGTCAGCCGGTGAAGGAGCCGCTGCAGACGGGACTCAAGGCGATCGACGGCATGGTGCCGATCGGCCGCGGCCAGCGCGAGCTGATCATCGGCGACCGACAGACGGGGAAAACCGCCGTTGCCACGGACACGATCATCAACCAGCGCGGCAAGGGCGTCATCTGCATCTACAACGCGATCGGCCAGAAGCAGTCGACCGTCGCGCAGGTCGTTCGCACGCTCGAAGAATATGACGCGATGAGCTACACCATCGTCGTCGCCGCGGCGGCCTCCGATCCCGCGCCGATGCTCTACATCAGCCCGTACTCGGCGTGCGCGATCGGCGAGTTCTTCCGCGACTCCGGCCGTCACGCGCTGTGCGTGTACGACGACCTTTCGAAGCACGCGCAGGCATATCGCGAGATCTCGCTGCTGCTGCGGCGTCCGCCGGGCCGCGAGGCGTACCCGGGCGACGTCTTCTATCTGCATTCGCGGCTGCTGGAGCGCGCGGCGAAGCTGAATCAAGCGCACGGCGGAGGATCGCTGACGGCGCTGCCGATCATCGAAACGCAGGCGGGCGACCTTTCGGCGTACATCCCGACCAACGTCATCTCGATCACCGACGGTCAGATCTTCCTGGAGAGCGACCTGTTCCACCAGGGCGTCCGTCCCGCGATCAACGTCGGCAACTCGGTGTCGCGCGTCGGCGGATCGGCGCAGATTCGCGCGATGCGCCAGGTCGCGGGTTCTCTCCGGCTCGATCTCGCGCAGTATCGCGAGCTCGCGGCGTTCGCCCAGTTTGGCAGCGACCTCGACAAAGCGACGCAGGCGCAGCTCAATCGCGGCCGGCGGCTCGTCGAAATCCTGAAGCAGCCGCAGTATCAGCCGCTGCCGGTGGAGAAGCAGGTTGCCATCGTCTACGCCGCGACCAAGGGCTATCTCGATTCGGTGCCGGTCGAGCAGGTGCGCCGCTACGAGGAGGAGCTCTATCGCTACCTCGAGACGAGCGCGCCGCAGGTGCTGACCAACATCGAGAGCAAGAAGATTTTCGACGACGAGCTTCGCGCGGCGGTCGACGCGGCGCTGAAGGAATTCGGCAACCGGTTCAGCGGAACCGTCGCAACCGCGGCGGCGTAGGAAATGCCGTCGCTGATCGACCTTCGGCGCCGGATCCGCGCGGTCAAGTCGACGCAGCAGATCACCAAGGCGATGAAGATGATCGCGGCGTCGCGCCTGAAGCGCGCGCAGGATCGCGTCGTCGCCGCGCGCCCCTTCGCGCAGCGGATGTTGAAGGTGCTCAACGGCCTGGTGTCGCGCGTCGATCAGGATGCGCATCCACTGCTGCGGATTCCGGAGCAGGGACAGGGACGCCCGCTGCTGATCGTCGTCACCGCGGATCGCGGTCTCTGCGGCAGCTTCAACTCGAACGTGATCAAGGCCGCGGGGCAGTTCATCCTCAATGACGCGCCGGGACGCGACATCGCGCTCGGGCTGATCGGACGCAAGGGTCGTGACTTCTTCCGGCGCCGCGGCTTCGACATCCGCTACGAGTCGGTCGGCATCTTCCAGAAGCTGACGTTCGGCGAGGCGGTGGACATCGCCGATGCCGCCATCGAGGAGTTCACCTCCGGCCGCGCGTCCAGCGTGCACCTCGTCTACAACGAGTTCAAATCGGTGATGACGCAGCGTCTCGTGGTCGAACGGCTGCTGCCGATTCCACGCCTCGAAGGCGAGGCAGCAACCGAAGCCGGTCCGACCGTTGATTACTTGTACGAACCAGCGCCAGAAGAGATTTTCAAGGACCTGCTGCCGCGTCACGTGCAGATTCAGGTCTATCGCGCGCTGCTCGAATCGAACGCCGCGTTCTTCGCGGCGCAGATGACCGCAATGGACGCGGCGACGAGGAACTCGACCGACATGATCGAGAACCTCACGCTCTACATGAACAAGGTTCGCCAGGCGGCGATCACGCGCGAAATCATCGAAGTGGTTTCAGGCGCGGCCGCAAGATAAACAGCTATGGCACAAGCATCATCGAGCACGAAACAACAGGTCGGCAAGGTCGTCCAGGTCATCGGAGCGGTGATCGACATCGAATTCAGCGAAGGCCTGCCGGCGATCTACAACGCCGTCCGCATCGTCTCGGACGGCGGCGGCGGCGCCGACAAGATCGATGTCGTCGCCGAAGTCGAGCAGCATCTCGGCGAGAACCGCGTGCGCGCGGTCGCGATGAAGCCGACCGACGGCATGACGCGCGGCATGAAGGTCATCGACACGGGCGCGCCGATTTCGGTCCCCGTAGGTCCCGAGACACTGGGCCGCGTGCTCAACGTGCTCGGCGAGCCGGTCGACTTTCCGGACCGCCCCGTCAATTCGAAGGAGCGGTGGCCAATCCACCGTCATGCGCCAACGCTCGAACAGCAGTCCACCGAGCTGAAGATGTTCGAGACGGGCATCAAGGTCGTCGATCTGCTCGAGCCGTACCTGCAGGGCGGCAAGATTGGCCTCTTCGGCGGCGCCGGCGTCGGCAAGACCGTCATCATCATGGAGCTGATTCACAACATCGCCATGAAGCACGGCGGCGTGTCCGTGTTCGGCGGCGTCGGTGAACGCACGCGCGAGGGCAACGACCTCTGGCTCGAGTTCCAGGAATCGCACGTGATCGACGTCAACGACCCGTCAAAGTCGCGTGCCGCCCTGGTCTACGGACAGATGACGGAGCCGCCGGGCGCGCGGCTGCGCGTCGGCCTCTCCGCCCTGACGGTCGCGGAGTACTTCCGCGATGCCGAAGGCAAGGACGTGCTCCTCTTCATCGACAACATCTTCCGCTTCACGCAGGCGGGTTCCGAGGTATCGGCGCTGCTCGGACGCATGCCGTCGGCCGTCGGCTACCAGCCGACGCTGCTGACCGAGATGGGCGAGCTGCAGGAGCGCATCACGTCGACGAAGAAGGGATCGATCACGTCGGTGCAGGCGATCTACGTGCCCGCGGACGACTACACGGATCCGGCCCCGGCGACGACCTTCGCGCACCTCGACGCGACGACCAACCTGTCGCGGCAGATTGCGGAGCTGGGGATCTACCCGGCGGTCGATCCGCTCGCGTCGACGTCGCGCATTCTCGACCCGCGCATCCTCGGCGACGAGCACTACAACGTCGCGCGCCAGGTGAAGCAGATCCTGCAGCGCTACAAGGACCTGCAGGACATCATCGCGATTCTCGGCATCGACGAGCTCTCGGAAGAAGATCGTCTGACCATGTCGCGCGCGAGAAAGCTCCAGCGGTTCCTCTCGCAGCCGTTCTTCGTCGCGCAGCAGTTCACCGGCTTCGAAGGGAAGTACGTGCAGATCGCCGACACGGTGCGCGGCTTCAAGGAGATCGCCGAAGGCAAGCACGACGAGCTGCCGGAGCAGGCGTTCTACATGGTCGGCACCATCGAAGAAGCAGTGGCGAAGGCGCAGGCAATGAAGGAGGCGTAGATGGCGCTTCCGACGAAGCTGACGCTCGAGATCGTGACGCCCGATCGCGCGTTGATTCGCGAGGACGTCGACGAGGTCGTCGTCCCCGGCAGCGAAGGCGAGCTCGGCGTGTTGCCGGGCCACACGCCGCTGCTGTCGTCGCTGAAGGTCGGCGAGTTGTGGTATCGGCAGGGGCAGGAGAAGCACTACCTCGCGATCGCGTTCGGGTTCGTAGAGGTGCTGCCCGATCGCGTCACCGTGCTGGCGGACGTCGGCGAGCGCGCGCAGGAGATCGACGTGCAGCGGGCGGAGCGCGCGAAGCAGCGTGCCGAACAGCGCCTGGCGCAGGCGCCGCAGCCGCACCTCAGTCAGGGCGATCTCGACATCGAGCGTGCTCGCATCGCGCTGCTGAAGGCGCTGGTGCGTCTCAATGTGGCGAGCCGCGCCCGTACGCGCGCATAATCGCGATTACGCTCGCCAATCTCAGACAACTCTTTCGCTATCGGGCTCTCATTCAGAGCCTCGTCTCCCGCGAGCTCAAAGCCCGCTATCGCGGCTCCGTCCTCGGTTTTGTCTGGTCGTTCGTCAACCCGCTTCTGCTCCTGCTGATCTACACGTTCGTGTTCACCGTCGTGCTGCCGGGCGTGCATCCGCCGGAGCTCGAGCCGTTCGCGCTCTTCATGTTCTGCGGCATCCTGCCGTGGACGTGGTTCTCGTCCTCGTTGCTCGAGTCCTCGAACGTCCTGATCGCCGGCGGCAACCTGATTAAGAAGGTGTTGTTCCCCGCCGAGGTGCTGCCGATCGTCAGCGTCCTCGCGGGACTGGTGCACTTCTGCCTCGGCCTGCCGATTCTCGCGCTGTTCCTGATCTACTACCGCGTGCCGGTCTGGCCGACCGATCTCCTCTGGTTTCCGCTCATCGTGCTGACGCAGCTGGTGCTGACGATCGGCCTCGCGCTGCTCGTCTCCGCCCTGACCGTGCATTTTCGCGACGTGCGCGACCTGCTCGCGAACCTGCTGACGCTCTGGTTCTTCGCGACGCCGATCATCTATCCCATCTCGCAGGCGCCGGAGCGCGTGCGCCGGCTGTTGAATCTGAACCCCTTCACGCATCTGGCGGTCGCGTATCAGGAGGTGCTGTTCAGGCCAGGTCCCTTCGCGCAGGTGAATCGCCTGATCGCCGTAGCCGTCGCGTCGATCGTCGTGTTCCTCGCTGGTTACTTCGTCTTCGATCGGCTGCGCGACACGCTGCCGGAGGAGGTGTAGTGAACGCGATTGAAGCGCGCGACGTTCACAAGATCTACCGCCGCTACGGGCGGCGGAAGCAGTTTGCGACGCTGAAGAGCGCGCTGCTGTCCGGCAGCGTGCTGCGCGATCTCCGCCCCGACGCCGTGTTCGAGGCGCTGAAGGGCGTCACCTTCGACGTCGCCAAGGGCAAAACCTTCGGCGTCGTCGGCCGCAACGGGTCCGGCAAGAGCACGATGCTGAAGCTGATTGCAGGCATCGGCAAGCCAACAGCCGGAACCGTGCGCGTGGACGGTCGCGTGTCGGCGCTGATCGAGCTCGGCGCGGGCTTTCACCCGGAGATCTCAGGACGCGAGAACGTGTACATCAACGGTCTGATGCTCGGCCTCAGCCGTCGCGAGATCGCGAAACGGTTCGACGGGATCGTGCGCTTCGCCGAGCTCGAGGAATTCATCGATGCGCCCGTCAAGACGTACTCGTCAGGCATGTACATGCGTCTCGGATTTGCGGTGGCGATCAACGTGGATCCGGACGTGCTGCTCGTGGACGAAGTGCTCGCCGTCGGCGACGAAGCGTTCACGCACAAGTGTCTCGACAAGTTCGCGGAGTTCCGCCGGCGCGGCCGCACGATCCTGCTCGTGACGCATTCGCTGGATCTCGTGACGCGCTTCTGTGATGAGGCGCTCTGGCTGGATGCCGGGGTCGTCAAGGCGCATGGCGACCCCAAGCGCGTCATTGATGCGTATCTCATGGATGTCGCGGGCACCGAGAATGTGCAGCTGGCCGCGCAGAGTTTCGAACCGCCGAACACCGAACCCGCGAACGTCGAACCACGGGATATGTTCAAGGCGGACGAGGGCCGCTGGGGCTCGCGCGAGGCGGAGATCACCAACGTCGAAATGATTGGCGTCAGAGGCCAGCCGGCGCATCTGTTTCAGTCCGGCGAGCGCGTCGAGATCCGCCTCCACGTGCGCGCGAACCAACGCGTCAGCGACTTCGCATTCGGCGTGGGGATTTTCAACGCCGAGGGCATCTGCTGCTACGGCACGAACACCTCCATCGACGGTGGAGCTCCGAGCGAGCTCACCGGTGAGGGCCTCGTCATCTTCACCATCGACGCGCTGAATCTGGTGGAAGGCACGTACAAGCTGGATGTCGCCGTGCATCGGCAGGACGGCGTGCCCTACGACTACCACCGTTTGCTGTACACGTTCCGTGTGAAGTCGCCGCTCAAGGAAGTCGGCATCTTCCGTCCGCCGCACAGATGGTCGTTCTCCGGCGGCATCAGGATGTCCGGCCTGTGACGATCGACGAAGCGGCGACGTTGGCCGCCGACATCCGGGCGCGCGGCGGCAAGGTCGTCTTCACCAACGGTGTCTTCGACCTGCTGCACCCAGGTCACATCCGTTACCTGCAGGACGCGCGACAACTTGGCGATGCATTGATCGTTGGTCTGAATTCCGATCGCTCCGTTCGCGCCAACAAAGGGCCGGAGCGTCCCATCACGCCGGAAGCCGAGCGCGCGGAGATCCTCGAGGCGCTCGAGTGCGTGGATGCCGTCGCCATCTTCGACGAAGAGACGCCGGCCAACATCATCAAGCGAATTCAGCCGGATGTGCTGGCGAAGGGTGCTGACTGGGGCCCCGACAACATCGTCGGCCGCGACACAGTGGAGGCGCGCGGCGGACGCGTTGTGCGGATGGAACTGTCGCCCGGCTATTCAACCTCCGAGTTAATCCGCAAGGTCAAGGCCGGTTCCTGAGCGCGGCCGTTTCGGCCGCATGCGACAATGAAAGTTCGCATCCCGCCCTGAATGGCAACTACGACTTCTCTGACGCTGCGCGCCCTGTTCGGCCGCGCCGCATCAAAAGCATCACTCGACCGGCCCGCGCATGTCGTTGCGGGCCTGACCCCCGCGGCAAAGGCATTCGCGGCGACGGTGTCTGCGCGTACCGCCACGGGAATCACGCTGTTCATCGTCCCGACGGACAAAGACGTCGACCAGATGACGTCGGACGCGCGCTTCTTCTACGCAGCGCTCGAAGGCGCATCGAGTGCGGACGTCGAACGCGCCGTCCTTCCGCTGCCGTCGCTGCAGGTGGATCCCTATCGCGGCATGACGCCGCACTTCCGCGTGTCGGCGGCGCGTGCGCGTGCGCTGCATGGCGCCGCGACCGGCACCGCGCGGTTGGTCGTCGCCTCCGCGCCTGCGTTGCTGCCGCGCGTCAGCAGGCCCGAGCGTCTGCTGAGCGCGTCGCTGGAGATTCGATCGGGAACGGAGATCGATCCGCAGGACCTCGCCGAGCTGCTCGTCGATGCGGGCTTCACGCGCGAGGATCCCGTCGAAGAGCACGGCTCCTTCGCCATCCGCGGCGGCATCGTCGACATCTTCCCTGCCGGTGATGCGGAACCCGTCCGCCTCGAGTTCGTCGGCGACATGGTGGAGTCGTTGCGGCGGTTCGATCCGTCTACGCAGCGATCAACTGGCGCGACCGATCAATTGCTGGTCGTTCCCGTGCGCGAGCTGTTTGACGACGAAGTGTCCTCTGAAAATGACCCCCGACCCCATGTATTCGAGTTCCTCGGGACGTCGCACGGCCTTCAGGTGCTCGTCTCCGAAGAAGAGCAGGTCAGGGAGCAGGCGCAGAAAGTACGTGAGCAGCTCGAGTCGAGCTACACGGATGCCGCGGGGCGCGGACACGTCGTCGCGCTTCGGCCGACACAGGCGTACGTTGCGTGGGATGACCTCGAGCCGCGCATCGGCGCGGCGCCGCGTCTCGAAGAGCTCGGCGTAGACGAGTCCGCGCGTCACATCCGCTGTCAGCCGACGATTGAATTCCGCGGACGCGTGACGGACTGGATCGCGGATGTGCGCCAGGCGCGTGAACGCGGCGACGCGATTCTGTTTGTGGCCGAGAGCGCCGGCCGCGCGGAACGCACCATCGAGATCCTCCACGAATACGACATCATCGCTGTTCCGGTGGAGCGCGCGGAGGATGCGTACGCCTCGCCCGTGCTCGTTGCGGTCGGATCGCTGACGCGCGGCTTCCGGCTCCCGGACGCCGCGCTGCAGATCTATGCGGAAACGGACGTCTTCGAGGAAGAGCACCAGAAACAGGAGAAGCGGCGGAACCTCGCCAAGACGTTCCTCTCGGATCTGCGCGATCTGAAGGTCGGCGATCTCGTCGTCCACATCGATCACGGCATCGGCGAGTTCGTCGGCTTGAAACAGCTCGGCGTTCGCGGTAGCGCCGAAGGCGCG
>QHWQ01000172.1 GCA_003222635.1 Acidobacteriota bacterium
CCGATTCCCGGGGCCGACGCGCCGCACGTCCACTACCTGCGCTCGTTCGCCGACAGCAAGGCGATCGTGCGGAAGACGAGCACGGCGAAGCGCGCCGTCGTTGCCGGCGCGAGCTTCATCGGCCTCGAGGTCGCCGCGTCGCTGAGGCAGCGCGGCATCGACGTCGATGTGGTCGCGCCCGAGCGCGTCCCGCTCGAGCGGGTGATGGGCCACGAGCTCGGCCGGTTCATCCGGTCGCTGCACGAGAGCCACGGCGTTGTCTTTCATCTCGGCGAAACCGTCACGGCGATCGATGGCCGCCGCGTCTCGCTCAGCGGCGGGTCAACGCTCGATGCCGACGTCGTGGTGATGGGCGTCGGTGTGCGGCCGGCCACCGCGCTCGCGGAGCAGGCCGGCCTCACGGTCGACCGTGGCATCGTGGTCAACGAATACCTCGAAACGAGTGCGCCGGGCATTTTCGCGGCCGGCGACGTCGCGCGCTGGCCCGATCCGCGTAGCGGCGAACATGTTCGCATCGAGCACTGGGTCGTGGCCGAACGCCAGGGGCAGGCCGCCGCGAAAAACATCCTTGGACGCCGCGCGCCGTTCGCCGATGTCCCCTTCTTCTGGAGTCAGCATTACGACATCCCTATTAATTACGTCGGACACGCCGAGCGGTGGGACGAAGTGCGCATCGACGGGAGTATGGACGCGCATGACTGCGCTGTCAGTTACATGCAGGCAGGCCGACGGCTGGCGGTGGCCACGATTTATCGCGATCGCGAGAGCCTCCAGGCCGAGCTCGCGATGGAACAGTCGTAGCCAAGTCGTGCTATAAGGATCCATTCCTGGGGACAGGAAAATAAAGGAGAAGGCATGAGGACCAAGAGAATCTCCGCATTACTCCTGGGGTTGACCCTCATAGTGTTTCTGGCGACGACCTCGGTCCGCATGTCGGGCCAGGTCGGCGCGGCCCCGAGCATTGATAACGACGATATTGGCGGCGTGGTCACGGGCGCCAATGGCCCCGAGGCCGGCGTCTGGGTGATCGCGGAAACGCGAAGCACACCGACGCGCCTGATCAAGAGCGTCGTCACCGACGACCGCGGCCGGTACGTCGTCCCCGACCTGCCGGCAGGCGAGTACGACGTGTGGGTCCGCGGCTACGGGCTGGTCGACTCGGCGAAGGTGAAGGCCCAGCCGGGAAAGATCGTCAACCTGAAGGCGACGCCGGCGCCCGACAAGAAGGCCGCCGCGCAGTACTACCCGGCGCTCTACTGGTTCGCGCTGCTGCAGCTGCCGCCCAAGAGCGATTTCCCCGGCACCGGTGACAAGGGCAACGGCATCTCGCCGAACATCAAGAGCCAGGGCGAGTGGATCCGCAACGTCGTCAACACCGACGGCTGCACCGGCTGCCACCAGTTGGGTGGCCCGGCCACGCGCACGATTCCCGCGAGCATCCTCGGCCAGTTCGAGGACACGAAGATGGCGTGGGATCGCCGCATCCAGTCCGGCCAGGCCGGCGGCGGCATGAGCGCCCGCTTCACGCAGGTGGGCCGCCCCCGCGCGCTCGCGATGTATGCCGACTGGACCGACCGCATCGCCAAGGGCGAGCTGCCCGCCGCGACGCCGTCGCGCCCGCAGGGCATCGAGCGCAACGTCGTCGTGACGATGTGGGATTGGGCGGACCCGAAGGTCTATCTGCACGACGCGATCTCGTCCGACAAGCGGAACCCGACGGTCAACGCCAACGGACCGATCTACGGCGCGCTCGAAGAGAGCGGCGACTACTTGCCGGTCATCGATCCGAAGACGAACACCGCGAGCATGATCAAGGTCGGCCCGCGCGATGCGGACACGCCGAGCTCCGCGGATCAGCCGCCAGCCGCGCCGTCCCCGTACTGGGGCGACGAGACGATCTGGAACAGCCAGACGACGATCCACAGCTTCGCGATGGACAAGCAGGGCCGCGTGTGGGCTGCGGCGCGCGTGCGCAAGCCGCAGACGCCGGCGTGGTGCCAGGCCGGATCGGATCATCCGTCAGCGAAGCTGCTGCCGATCAATCAGGGCCAGCGCGGTTTGATCATGTATGACCCGAAGACCAAGAAGGTCACGCAGATCGATACCTGCTTCACGTGGGGCCACCTGAGCAACGGCAAGCGCGACGCGTACACAGAGCCGAATCAGCCCGCCGATCCGGCGAAGGACCGCCGTCTGAACTTCACGTTCTATGGCGATTCACCGGCGCCGGATGGATCGGTGTGGGGAACGGTGCAGGGCGTGCCGGGCGGCCTCGGCCACTTCATCCCGGGCGCGCATCCGCCTGAGACCGCGCTGACGGAGTTCTACGAAGTGCCGTGGAACAACCCGAAAGCGAGCGCGCAGGGCTTCGCGCCGCGCGGCATGGATGTGGACAGCAAGGGCGTCGTCTGGACGGTGCTCTCGAGCGGACAGCTCGCGAGCTTCGATCGCAAGAAGTGCACGGGCGCGCAGAACGGTCCGACCGCCACGGGCCAGCAGTGCGTCGAGGGATGGACCCTCTATCCGCTGCCGGGCCCGAACTACAAGGGCGCGGTTGAGAGCGCCAGCGCGGACTCGGCCTACTACGACTTTGTCGATCGCTTCGACATGCTCGGCGTGGGCAAGGACGTTCCGGTGGCCGGCGGCAACCTGTCCGAGGGTCTGCTCGCGCTGGTCAACGGCAAGATCGTGACCTTCCGCGTGCCATATCCGATGGGGTACTTCACGAAGGGCCTCGACGGCCGCATCGACAATCCGAACGGCGGCTGGAAGGGGAAGGCGATCTACACGCCGGTCTCGACGCGCGCGCCGTTCCACATGGAAGGCGGCAAGGGCAATACCGCGAAGCTGGTGAAGTTCCAGGTGAGGCCTGACCCGCTGTCGAAGTAGGCGGGTGAGGCTAGTGGGGCGGGTGGGGCGGGTTGGGAAACCAACCCGCCTTTTTTTTTACTTCTTCTTCATCGACCGGACGTAGTTGACGACGTTCCAGATGTCGTCGTCCTTCAACTGATCCTTCCACGGGACCATATTGAAGTCCGGTCCGATGCCGTTCTTGATGTTGTCGAAGATCTCGCCGTCGGTCGATCCGTGTTCCCACTTGTCGTCGACCAGGCTGGGCGCCGCGGGAATGAGATCGTTGCCCGGTCCGCCTTCGCCTTCGCGGCCGTGGCACGGCGCGCACTTCGCGTAGACGGCCTTGCCCTTTGCAATCGAATCGGGCGTCGCCTCGATCGGGTTCTTCACCTTGGCCGCCTCGGGGTTGCCCTGGGCGGCGATGACAATGCGCGCGGCGAAGGCCAGCACGAGCGCCGCGATGAGCGGACGGAAAAGACGTGAATTCACGCGGGGTTCTCCTCTAAAGATGAGCGCTCATTTTACTATCCACCAACCACCAACCACCAACCGGGTGTATAGTCGGCCGCATTATGAAACGCATCCTTGCGACATTAGCCGTGATTCTGGCGGCGAGCTGGGTTGCCGCGCAAAACAGACAAGTTCCCGTCTTCGAGCCCGATCCGCTCTGGTCGCAGGCGCTGCCCAACAGGTGGGCGACCGGTGCCATCGGCGGCATCGCGGTCGACTCGCACGACAACGTCTGGGTCTTTCACCGCCCCGGGACGATTCCGGAAAGCGAGCGCGGCGCGTCGCTGACTCCTCCGGCGTCCGAATGCTGCATCCCGGCGCCGAGCGTGCTCGAGTTCAGCCCCGATGGCCGGCTGCTGCAGGCGTGGGGCAAGCCGGGTCCCGGGTATGAGTGGTTCAAGACCGAGCACGGCATCCTCGTCGACGACAAGGACAACGTGTGGCTGTCGGGAAGCGCGAAGGAAGACAACCAGATCCTGAAGTTCACGCGCGACGGCAAGTTCCTGATGCAGATCGGCCACGCGGGAAAGAACAAGGGGAGCGACGACACCGAGAACGTCAAGTTCAAGCGCGCGTGGGGCGCGTACGGCAAGAAGCCGGAGGACAGCTACAAGTTCCCGCCGCGCGCGCAGCTGATCGCCGGCGACCCGCCGCCGCAGTTCAACAACCCGGTGCACGCGGTGCTCGTCTCGAACGACGATCTCGTCTACGTCGCCGACCGCACGAACAACCGGCTGCAGATTTTCAAACCGGATGGGACGTTCGTGAAGGAGGTGTTCGTCGCCAGGAACACGCTGCAGCAGGAAGGCACGGTGTACAACTTCGTCTTCTCGCCGGACAAGGAGCAGCGCTTCCTCTACGTGATGGACGGCTCGAACAAGGCGATTCGCGTCTACGACCGCAAATCGATGGAGCTTGTCGAGAACATCGGCGGCCACGCCGGCCACAACGCGCGCGAGTTCTTCCACCCGCACAGCTTCGCCATCGATTCGAAGGGGAACCTCTTCATCGGCGAAGTGAACGACGGCATGCGCTACTACCGCTACGCGTTCAAAGGGATGAAACCGGCGAGCTCGACGGAGCTGCTGACGACCGATCATTACGTGCAGGTGAAATCGACGGTGCCGGCCATCCAGGGACAGCCGGCGCAGCTCTACGTGCGCGAGCGAGTGCTCGCGGGCGGCGCGCCCGCATCGAGCGACAACGTCGTGCTGTTCGTGCACGGCGCGGGAACGCCGGCCGAAGTGGCGTTCGACGTCCCGTATCAGGACTACAGCTGGATGGCGTTTCTCGCGCAGGCGGGCCTCGATGTGTTCTCCGTCGACATGACGGGCTACGGCCGCTCGACGCGTCCGGCGCCGATGAACGATCCCTGCAACCTGTCGAAGGAGCAGCAGGCCGGCCTCGTCAAGGCGCCGTGCGCGGCGAGCTATCCGCACACGCTGACGTCGATGGTCTCTGATTGGGATGATGTCGGCGCGGCGGTCGACTACGTCCGCGCGTTGCGGCATGTCGATCGCGTGTCGCTCGTCGCGTGGTCGCGCGGCGGCCCGCGCGCCGCCGGCTATGCGTCGCAGCATCCGGAGAAGGTGAAGCGGCTCGTGGTGCTCGCGCCGGCGTACGACCGCAAGACGCGCGCCGACGCGGCCACGCGGACGCTCGGCGAGGGCGTGCCGATGAACAAGCAGTCGCGTCAGGATTTCGATGCCAACTGGGATCGCCAGGTCGGCTGCAGCGATCAATACGATCGCGACGCATCGAACAGCGTCTGGGCCCAGATGATGGCGTCCGATCCGGTCGGCGCGACATGGGGCCCTGGCGTTCGCCGCGCGCCGGAGACGGTCGGGAGCTGGACGCCCGACATGGCGAAGAAGTTGAGCGTGCCGTTGCTCATGGTCTCAGGCGCGCACGACAAGCAGGTGGCGCCGGACCGCGTGCGCGAGCTCTACGCCGATGCCGGATCATCGGAGAAGGTGTTCGTGGATCTCGCCTGCTCGTCACACAACGCGATGTGGGAACGCAATCACCTGTTCCTGTTCCGCGCCTCGCTCGAGTGGCTGACGAAGGGGAGCGTCAACGGCGCGAAGACGGGGATGCTGAAGCTGGGCTACGACACGTCCGGCGCGACCCGATAGAAAAATCCCATACTAGGCACTGGGGTCTGGATTTTGGGATTTGGGATTTGGGATTTGGGATTTACGATCGATCCATGCCCTTGTTCGAATACCAGTGCAAGTCGTGCTCGAAGGAGTTCGAGCTGCTCGTCCGCGGCTCCGAGACGCCTGCATGCCCGGCGTGCCGCAGCACCGAGCTCGAGAAGCGTCTGTCCGTCTTCGCCGCGCATGGCGGTGGCAGCTCGCGCGAGATGAGCGCGCCCGGCCCGTGCGGCGCGTGCGGCGACCCGCGCGGCCCCGGCGCCTGTTCGATCAACTAGCAGACGAACCTGCGCACCACCGAACCACCGAACCGCCGAGCCCGCGGCGCCGTTTTTGTAGCCGCGGGCATCCTCCTCAGCCGCCTCGCCGGCCTCGTTCGACTGCAGGTCTTCGCGCACTACTTCGGCCTCGAATCGGACGCCGCGGATGCGTTCAACGCGGCGTTCCGCATCCCGAACTTCCTGCAGAACCTGTTTGGCGAGGGCGCGCTCTCGGCGTCGTTCATCCCCGTCTATGCCGCGCTCGTCTCGCGCGGAGAAGGGAAGGAAGCCGATCGCGTCGCGGGAGCGGTCGGCGCACTGCTCGCGATCCTGGTCGCCGGCATCGTGCTGCTGCGTGGTGTCTCGGCGTCCTCAACAGCCACCACCGGTTCCTGCTCTCGTATGCGGCGCCGGTGATGTGGAACGTCGCGATGATTGCGACGCTCCTGATGTTCGGCGCGTCCGCCTCGCTGCCGCGTCTCGCGGTGCTGCTCGCCTGGGGCTCGGTTGCCGGCAGCTTCGTCCAGTTCGCGGTGCAGGTGCCGGTCGTGATGCGCGTCGCGCCGGATCTGCGCTTCGCGCTGGACCTTGCTTCGGAGCAGGTGCGAATCGTCTCCCGCAACTTCGCGCCGGTGATGATCAGCCGCGGCGTCGTGCAGGTCAGCGCGTACATCGACACGCTGCTCGCCAGCCTCCTGCCGACGGGCGCGGTGACCGGTCTGGCGAACGCACAGCTGCTCTACACGCTGCCCGTCAGCCTGTTCGGAATGTCCGTTGCCGCCGCCGAGCTGCCGTCGATGTCGGGCGAAGCCACGGCCGACGCGCAGGGGCACGAGGCCCTCCGTCGCCGACTCGATGCCGGGCTTCGCCGCATTGCGTTCTTCGTCATCCCCTCCGCGATGGCGTTTCTCGCGCTCGGCGACGTGCTGGTCGCCGCGCTGCTGCAGACGGGACGCTTCCGCCACGAAGATGCGATTTACGTCTGGAGCATCCTCGCCGGATCGTCCGTCGGCCTGCTCGCCTCGACGCTCGGCCGTCTCTATTCGTCGTCGTACTACGCGCTGCGCGATACGAAGACGCCGCTGCGCTTCGCGATCATCCGCGTCGCGCTGACGACGGTGCTCGGATATTTTTTCGCGATTCCGCTGCCGCGGATGCTCGGCGTGCCGCCGTCGTGGGGCGCGGCCGGCCTGACCGCATCGGCGGGCATCGCGGGCTGGGTCGAGATGCTGCTGCTGCGGCGCGCGATGAACGCGCGCATCGGCGGGACGGGTCTGCCGGCGAGCTACGTCGCGAAGCTGTGGACCTCGGCGGTCACCGGCGCCGCGGCGGCGTGGGCCATCAAACTCACCATTCCAATGCTGCCTCCCGTCGTCGCCGCGGTGCTCATCATCGGGCCGTATGGTCTCGTGTTTCTCGCGATGACGGTGGCGTTACGGATTGAAGGCGCGATGTCGACGGTCCGCATGCTCTTGCGCCGCTGAAGGATATACGGCTCACCTCGACATCGCCCCTGATCGCCCGTACGATGCAGCGGCGTTGAATTGAAGATGGCCGACACCGACACTCTCCTCAGCGAATCGAAATCCCTCTGCAGCGATTATGTCTGCCCCAATTGCGGGTTGCCTGATCACGTCACCGCGGAGCGCGTGCTGATCGGGAACGTCACGCTGACCCGCTGCCACTGCCGCCTCTGCGGCCACTCGTGGCATCCGCGGGTGGACGCGGATCCGGTTTAGCCGCGAAGGCCGCGACTCAGTCTTCGCGGCCTTCACGTACGCGGGCTTCCTACTGATCGAGCCGAATGTTGTAGTTGAGCGCGTTGCCCCAGATAGGCTGGTACTCGCAGCTGGTCGGCGTGAGCTCCCAGGACAGAATCGATCGTGCCCGGCGGGTCTGGCCGTTCATCGGCTGGATTGTCTGCAGGTTCTGGTTCGCGTTCGCGATGACCGCGAACTGCCACGTCGGCCGTCCACCGATCGAATCGGCGAGGTGCACGCTGTCGCGTGCCACGGGCACCAGCACGCCGCTCGCGTCCGCGACGCAGTGGAGCACGTGCTCGCGGCTGCCCGGCAGCGGCGCCGGGCCGAAGCCGAACGTCTGCTTGATCTTGATCGGGGCGGCGAATTGCCGCCGCTGCGGGTCGTACCCGGCGCAGCTCATCTCCTCATAGAACAGGCTGCCCAGGTTCGAGACCGCCGCGCCGCACTCGCGCGCCGCGACCAGGAAGGCCGACGGGACGGGAAACGCCGCCGCGTCCGCCGCGCAGTACTGGAACTTCGCGTACAGCTCCTGTTCGGCCGCCAGCTGCACGTCCTCCGGCGCGCCGTCGACGCCGGCGAGCGTTTTCACCACTTCGTCCTTCACCTCGGGGCCACAGTACGTCTGGGTTTGCGCGTGCGCGGGCCGTGCGCCGGCCACGATCAGTACGCTCGCCAGCGCGAGCGGGATGCCACGCACCGCCAACCACTTGAAACGGGTGTTGCTCGTCATTTACACGATCCTCTCAGTTGCGGGATTTCTTTCGGGGGTGCCGCCGCATAGGAGGAAACGCTGAGATGTGAAGAAGCGAACGGACGGCTGAGAAGGAACGATCCGGCTACGAAGTACGTCTTCGCCGGTACGCAGGATCGGGGCGCGGCGCGGCGGCGAGCAGCGTCTGGGAATACGGGTGCTGCGGATGTTTGTAGATCTGTTCCGCCGGCCCGATCTCGACGATGTTCCCCCACGACATGACGGCGATGCGGTTCGAGATGTGGCGCACGACGGAGAGATCGTGCGCGATGAAGATGTAGGAGAGGCCGAACTCCTCCTGCAGGTCCTGCATCACATTGATAACTTGTGCCTGAATCGAGACGTCCAGCGCGCTCACCGGTTCGTCCGCGATGACGATCTTCGGGTTGGTCGCGAGCGCACGCGCGATGCCGATGCGCTGCCGCTGCCCGCCCGAGAATTCGTGCGGGTAGCGATTGACGTGCCGCGCCGAGAGTCCGACCTTCTCGAGCAGCCACCGCACGCGGTCCGCGCGCTCGGCGCGCGTCATCTCCGTGTGGATGCGCAGCGGCTCGCCGACGATCTGATCGACGGTCTTCCTCGGATTGAGCGATGAGTACGGATCCTGGAAGACCATCTGGATGCCGGCGCGGTACGGCCGCATCTGCGTGCGCGTCAGCGGCAGCAGATCGATCACGCCGGAATCCGTGCGATAGAGAACCTTTCCGCTGATCTCCACGCGATAGCTCATCGCGCGCAGGATATTGATAATCGCGCGCCCGACCGTCGTCTTCCCGCAGCCCGACTCGCCGACCAGGCCAAGCGTCTCACCGCGATTGAGCTGAAACGAGATTCCTTTGACGGCTTCCACCTCGCCGACGCGGCGCAGCAGCACACCGCCAAAGACGGGAAACTTGACCACGAGATTCTGCACATCGAGGAGGATTTCGGAGCTCATATCGCCGCTTTCCCGCCGTGTGGATAGAGATGACAGCGCACCCAGTGGCCCGGCGATTCCTCGATGAGCGGCGGCTCGTTGTCCGGACACGGCTCGAACGCGTAGGGACAGCGTGTCACGAACTTGCAGCCGACGGGCAGCTGATGAATGTCCGGCACCGAGCCGGGAATCACGGTGAGGCGCCGCGCCTTCGGTCCCTCGACGCTCGGGATGGATCCGAGCAGGCCATGCGTGTAGGGATGAAACGGCGTCTTGAAGAGCGTATCGATCGGCGCAACCTCCTGAATCTTGCCGCCGTACATCACCGCGACGCGGTCGCACGTTTCGGCGACGACCGCCAGGTTGTGCGTGATGAGCAGGATCGACGCGCCCGCGCGGCGCGCTTTCATCTCGAGCATCAGGTCGAGAATCTGCGCCTGGATGGTCACGTCGAGCGCTGTGGTCGGCTCGTCGGCGATGAGCAGCGACGGATTCAGCACGAGCGCGATGGCGATCATCACGCGCTGACGCTGGCCGCCGGAAAAGTGATGCGGGTACTGCTTCATCCGCTGCTCGGGATCGGGGATGCCGACCTCGGTCAGGATGTCGACCGCGCGCCGATGCGCCTCCCGCCTGCTCACCTTCTCGTGCGCCTGGATCACCTCCATCACCTGCATCCCGATCGTGAAGACCGGATTGAGTGACGTCATCGGCTCCTGGAACACCATGCTGATCGCGTTGCCGCGGATCTCGCGGATGTCGTCCCACGACAGCTTCAGCAGGTCGCGCCCCTTGAACAGAATGTCGCCGGCGACGATGCGGCCCGGCGGATCGGGAATCAGGCGGAGGATGCTGAGCGCCGTGACGCTCTTGCCCGAGCCCGACTCTCCGACAAGGCCGAGCACTTCACCCTGCGCGATGTCGAGATCGACGCCATCGACAGCCTTCGCCACGCCCGATTCCGTGTGGAAGTAGGTGCGCAGCCCGCGAATCGCCAGCAACTCGTTCATCGCAGTCGCGAGAACTCCTTCGGGTCGAACGCTTCGCGGATCGCTTCGCCGATGAAGACGACGAGCAGGAGCGTGAGGAAGAGCACGCCGAGCGGGTAGAAGACGAGCCACCACTTCGTCAGGTTCTCCATCCCCTGACCGATCAGCTCGCCCCAGCTCGGTGTCGGCGCCGGCAGGCCGAAGCCGAGGAAATCAAGCGCCACGAGCGCGCTGATGTTCGCGACGATCTCGAACGGCGCGAACGACACGACCGGCGTCAGCGCATTCGGCAGGATGTGCCGGAACATGATGCCCGGCTCCGACACCCCGGTGGCGATCGCCGCGCCGACATAGTCCTTCGCCTTTTCGCGGTAGAACTCGCCGCGCACGTAGAACGTGATCGCCATCCAGTCGAAAGCCGCCAGGATCGTGACCAGCAGCCACAACGACGGCTGCATCAGCGCGAGCTTGCCTGGCAGATAGATCGGCACGACGATCGAGCTGACGATCATGATTGTGTAGAGAAACGGTAGCGACGACCAGATCTCGATGCCACGCTGGCCGATGATGTCGACCCGCCCACCGAAGTAGCCGAGCGCGGCGCCGACAGCCACGCCGGTCACGTTGCCGAAAATCGTGACGAGCAGCGCGAAGGTCAGCGAGATGTTGAAGCCGTAGGCGAGCCGCACCAGCACGTCGCGTCCGCGATCGTCGGTTCCGAACAGGTGCGCGCGAGTTGGCGCGTTCGGCGGCGGCCCGTTCGCGTCGAGCAACCCTTCATTCGGCCCGTACGGAATGGGCGGCATGAGGACCCAGTCGCCCTGGCCGCCGCCACGGAACCGCTGCTGCAGCGCCCGATAGTCCGGATCGCCGAACGCTGCCTGGCCGAACTGGCTCGCCGGGTAATAGGTCGCCAAGGGAAAGTAAGAGCGGCCGTGATAGCGAA
>QHWQ01000173.1:0-19379 GCA_003222635.1 Acidobacteriota bacterium
ACGGGGTGATACTAGTCGCTTTGAACGTGCGATGGTGCGAGTCGTGCGAGGGTGCGAAGGTGCGTCCGAAGGTGCGAGGTGCGAGGTGCGAGGTGCGAGTGCCACCGCGCTAGTTCGTGCTGTTTGCACCGACGGCACGCCGGAACTCCTGAATGGTGACGAGGCGACCGTGAATCGGCGCAATCTGCTGCACGTCGAGCTTGAGCCGCTGCAGGTTGTCGTTCAGCACGCGCGTCTCTTTCGTCGGCGGCGTTGGCGGTGCGTTCGCCGCGCCGGGTGTGTAGGCATCGGCTTCGATGAGCACCTTCGCCTTCGGCACGTAGGCGAACAGCATCGACGCGTCGTGATTGCTGCCTTCCATCTGGTAAATCTCGAGCGACTGCCGCCCGTCTGACAGCACCCGCCTGGTGATGACCGGCTCAATCAGCGGCTTCCGCGGCCTCGGCATCTTCGCCAGCCGATCGGGGCTGATCGTGTGCGGCATCGCCCAGACCTTCTCGTAGTACGGCTTGTTCTCCGCCTGCGTGAGGATGGTTGCGCCCTCGGCCACGCACGCGCGCAGCCCACCGGAGTGATCGAAGTGATGATGCGTGTTGACGACGTAGCGGATCGGTTTGCGCGGAATGTTTCGTTTCACCGCGGCGATCACGGCGTCGGCGCGGGCATCGCCGAGCGGGCATTCCACCAGCGCGACGTAGTTCCTGAACTCGACCGCCACGCTGTGGTGGCTCTCGCCGGCGAGGTAATAGACGCCGTCGCCGATTTTCGTGATGTCCACCTTCGGCGCGGCCGGCGGCGCCGCGAAGGCGCGCATCACCGCATCGGGGATCGGAAAGATCTCGTACGGGTTGTTCGTGTCGGTCCTGGTGATCTTGATGTCGAGCACCGGGAAGCCGCCCTGCTTCTGGACGACGTGGCCAGGCACGTAGACGTCGGTCTGCACTTCGTCGAGCAGCGCGTAGTCCGAGAAGCTCGTCTCGTTCACCATGTCGCCGAGCACCGGGTTATCGATCCTGGTCTCGACCTTCACGGGCCGCTTCTTGTCGTCGAGCGTCATGCGCGCGGTCAGCCCGGAAAGCTCGCCCGGGAGCGGGAACGTCACCATCGTCACGCCACCTTCGATCGTGGCGACCGCTTTGCTGCCCGCGGCCATCGCGGCCTTGATCGCGCCGTGCGGCAGCGTCCAGAGCAGCACCTGCCGATCCTGCGTGGTGCCGAACGCCGTCGTGGCCGCGCCCTTGCCCGGCACGAGGCCGGCGCCGATCTCCGATTCGTTCCACGCGTACTTGCCGGCGACCACCGTGATGAGCGTTTGCGGTGCCGCGAGCGGCAGGAAGCCGCCGCCCTGAATCGGTCCCGGGCCGTCGGGATTGTTGCGCGCCATGTCGACGCGCATCGCGGACTCCGCGTAGCTCAGCGTGGCATGCCACTCGGTCTTGAACGGCGGCCATGGACCATCCGCGTGGTACTGCTGCCCGAGCGCGTACGACGTACCGGCGCCCCAAAGCTCCATCGTGTTGATGGCATCCATGCGGTTGGCCTGCCGCAGCATGCCGAGGGCGTTGGCCGCGTCTTTCAGCGTCGCGACGACGTCGATCGCCGGCGCCGGCTGCGGCCGCGGCGCGTTGCGGTTTTGCGCGCGTGCAGGGGCCATCGCACAAATGACGACGACAATCGTGAACACCCGTCTCATGGCACCGGCCTATCTGGCGGGTCCAAAGGGACCCGCCCTGCACTACAGATTAGTACGGCTGCATCCCCAGCAAATTCGAAAACGCGATCGCTCGACCCGCATACGCGATGCCGAACCAGCAGACCAGCGTGAGGCACGCGACGATGCGTCCGCCCGTCGATCCGTACATCCGCGGGACCTTGTGAATCACCGTCTGCAGCACGATCGCAGACACGAGCAGCGACATCTTGAGCGCGAACGGCCCGCTATGCCCGTAGAGCGGCGCCGCGGACATGAACATCGGAATGCCCGTGACGATCGCGATGAGCAGTCCCCCGAATGCCCACGGAAAGAGCTGACGCGCGAGCCGCTCGCTCGGTATCCGCACGCCAACACCGAGCACGGTCAGGTTCAGCGTGAACGCCGCGCCAAGCAGCAGGGCGAGCCCCATGATGTGAAACGTCTCGAGGATCGGCATCGTCCAGACCGAGGCCGCGATGAACCTGCCGATCGGCGTCGCCGCGCACCACTCGAAGAAGGACTGCGGAAGGATGCGATACATCAGAACAGCCTCATCGAGCGGTAGAGCGGGTCCGCGAAGTACGCCGTCCAGCGGCCAAGGACGATGATGACGATCCAGAGCGACATGGAGACGGCGCCCACCATGCGCCCTTGCCAGGGCGCCGCGACACCCTCATCCCACCGCGCCACGTTCGGGAACACACGGCGATGGAAGACGAGCACGTTGAGGCCCGCGAGCGGCAGCAGCAGCATCTTCAGCTTGAACGCCGCGGTGCTGTAGTAGTTGTCCGGCTTGCCGAGGAAGAGCAACAGGCCGCTCAGCATCATGACCGTGAAGCCGCCGATGGCCCATGGCTGGAGCCGCGACACGACCTCGCTGATGCGGACGTCACGCATCACCTTCCCCATGAGACGGAGATCGACCCACACGATCGTCCCCACCGAGATGCCGAGGCCAATGAGATGGATCGCTTCCGTCAGCGGAAAGGCGAGCTCGCTCTCACGCAGGTACTGACTGAACGCGGTTTCGTTGATCCAGTGGACGAGAGCGACCAGCGACACGGGTCACTTCATCGCGCGTACGGATCCTTGTTGGCCAGGACGAACACGCGGCCGTCGGGGAAATACAGCTTGTTGAGGAATCCCGTCGTCGTGCCGTCTTTCGCCGCGATGCCCTCGACCTTCACCATGTCGCCGGGTTTCAAGCCGCCGCGGTCTTCGCGGGACAGTCCCGCCTGCCGCAGCGCGCCGGGGCCGGCGAGCTCGAACACCCAGTGCTGCACCTTGCCGTGTTCGTCCTTCGAGTCGAGGCTGATGTAGGAGTGCGGATTAATCCATTCGACCTTGGTGATCGAGCCGGAGACGGTGACGGGCTTGTTCACGTCGAAGACGGCCTGCACGGCGTGGTGCGCAGAGACGGGAACAGCCGCGATCGCGACGACCGCGGCGATCAATGCGCGTGGCGTTTTCATGGGCGTCACGATACACCAAATTCTGAGAAAATCGAGACGCCTCCGCCTTCATGGTGAACCGCATTGTCGAACTGTCGCTGAAGCACCGCCCCGCTGTCGTCGGGCTGGCGGTGGCGCTCGCCGTCTGGGGCTGGTGGGCCGCGACGGCGACGCCGATCGACGCCATTCCCGATCTCTCCGACAACCAGGTCATTGTCTTCACCGACTGGCCCGGCCACAGCGCGCAGGAGGTCGAAGACCAGGTCAGCTATCCGCTCACCGTCAACCTGCGCGGGCTCGCCGGCGTGCGCGTCGTCCGATCGCAGTCGGCGTTCGGCTTCTCGATGATCTACGTCGTCTTCGAGGACAAGGTCGATCAGTATTTCGCGCGCAGCCGCGTGCTCGAGCGTCTGAGCCTGCTCGGCAGCCAGATGCCGGAAGGCGCGGTGCCGGTACTCGGGCCCGACGCGACAGGCGTTGGCCACGTGTTCTGGTACACCGTTGACAGCGATCGGCTTTCCCTTCGCGACCTGCGCACGCTGCAGGACTGGTTCATCCGCTATCAGCTGAACGCGGTGCCGGGCGTCGCCGAAGTCGCCTCCGTCGGCGGCCACGTGCAGCAGTATCAGATCGACATCGATCCGATTCGCCTCCGCAACTACAACCTCTCGCTCGGCAGCGTGGTCGAAGCCGTCCGCAACAGCAACGAGAACGTCGGCGGCAACGTGCTCGAATCCAACGGCACGTGGTCCATCGTGCGGGGCGTCGGCCTGGTGCAATCGGTCGCGGATCTCGAGAACATCGTCGTCGCCGCGCCGGGGGGTGTGCCGGTCTACGTGCGTCAACTCGGCGCCGTCCACATCGGCGATGCGTTCCGCGTGGCGTCGCTCGTCAAAGGCAGCAACGAAGCCGTCGGCGGCGTCGTCGTCATGCGCAGCGGCGCGAACGCACAGCAGGTCATCGATGCCGTCAAGGCGCGTATCAATCAGATCGCGGCTGGCCTGCCGCCGGGCGTGAAGATTGTTCCCTTCTACGACCGCTCCACGCTGATCTCGCAGGCGGCCGACACGCTTCGGCGCGCGCTGCTCGAGGAAATCGTCCTCGTCACGCTCGTGCAGGCACTCTTTCTGCTGCACGTCCGATCGATTCTCATCGTCACGCTGCCGCTGCCGCTCGCGGTGCTGCTCGCATTTCTCTTCATGTATTACATGGGCATCAGCTCGAACCTGATGTCGCTGTCGGGCATTGCCATAGCGATCGGGGTGCTGGTTGATGCCGGGATTGTAGTAACAGAAAACGCATTCCGTTTCATCGAACAACGCAAGGTTGATCCGAAAGATCGGCTGTTGGTCTGGCAGACGGTTTTGGAATCGACCCGGTTGGTAGGGCGTCCGCTGGCGGCGACGATCATCTCGATCACGCTCGTGCCGGTGCTGTGCACGATGCTCATCAGGGGAAAGGTGCACGACGAAGGAGCGAACCCGCTGATGCGTGCGCTGCGCGCGCTCTACCGGCCATGCCTCGAAGGGGCGCTCACCCACCGCGTGGCCACGCTGGGGATGGCGACGCTCGTGCTTGCCGGAGCGGTGATGATCGCCGCCCGCATCGGCAGCGAGTTCATGCCGGCGCTGGACGAAGGCGACCTGCTCTTCATGCCGGTGACCGACCCGAGCATCTCGCTCGAGCAGAACACGGACATCGCCAGGCGGCAGAACGCCGCGTTGATGCGCGTGCCTGAGGTGGCGTACGTGGTCGCGAAGGTGGGACGGGCAGATACGTCCACCGATCCGTCGCCGCCGAACATGACCGAGACCATCGTGCACCTCAAGCCGACGGATCAATGGCGCCCCGGAATGACGCTGGATCGCCTCCGGACGGAGATGGGCAGGGCCGCCGAACTGCCTGGCGTCACGAACATCTGGACGATGCCGATCATCAACCGGATCGACATGCTGTCCACGGGGGTGCGGTCGGAAGTCGGTGTGAAGGTCTACGGATCCGACCTGCCGATGCTGGAGCAGACCGCGCGGCAGGTGGCGAATGTGCTGCGCACGGTGCCGGGCGCGGCGAATGTCTATCCCGAGCCGCTCACGAGCTCGCAGTATCTGAACGTGCGCATCGACCGCGAGCGGGCGGCGCGGTACGGACTCACAGTCGCGGCAGTACAGGACGTGATCCGCACCGCGATTGGCGAACGCAACCTGACGCTGACCCTCGAAGGCCGGCAGCGCTTCCCGGTGCGCGTCCGATACGCGAGCGAATACCGCAGCGATCCGCAGGCGCTCGGCAACGTGCTGGTCGCATCGCCGTCAGGCCAGCAGATTCCGCTCGCGCAGGTGGCTGACATCGAACAGGCGCGCGGCCCCGCGATGATCTCGTCGGAAAACGGGCTGCTGCTGGCGACGGTGCTGATGAACGTGCAGGGGCGCGACATCGGCGGCTTCGTCAACGACGCCAAGGCGGCGGTCGCATCGCGCGTGACGCTGCCGCCCGGCTACTTCATCGGCTGGAGCGGCCGCTACGAAAACCAGGTGAGCGCGCGGCAGCGGCTCCAGATCGTCATCCCGATCGCCATCATCGTCATCTTCTTCCTGCTCTATTTCACGTACCACTCGGCGCTCGAAGCCGCACATGTCCTGCTGACCGTGCCGTTCGCGCTGACCGGCGGCGTCTACCTGCTCTGGCTGCTCGGCTACAACTTCTCCGTCGCCGTCTGGGTCGGCTTCATCGCGCTCTTCGGCACCGCCGTGCAAACGGGCGTCGTGATGGTCATCTACCTGCAGGAGGCGCTGGACAAGAAGATGGCGGAGCGCCCGCATCTGACGCAGCGCGATCTCTACGACGCCATCGTCGAAGGCGCGCTGCTCCGCCTGCGTCCGAAGATCATGACCGTCTCCACCGTCGTCGCCGGCCTGCTGCCGATCATGTGGAGCAACCGTGTCGGCGCCGACGTGATGAAGCCGCTTGCGACGCCGGTCCTTGGCGGCATGGTCTCGTCGCTGATCTACGTGCTCGTCGTGACGCCGGTGCTCTTCTACTGGATCCAGGAGTATCGGCTGCGTCCGCAACGGTCGGAGGTCGCGCCCGTCTTCCTGATGCCGCGTTGGGTGCCGGCCGCGATCGTCATCGTGATTGCCGTCGGCGCGGGCGCATGGTGGATGCGCGATCGGATGTCCGCGGCCCCGCAAACGGAAGCAGAGGCGCCAGGCGGTGCGGTGCTGCAGACGGTGCGCACCGGCGATCTCGCCATCACGCTCTCGAACCCGACCGGCGCGCTGCGCACGGGCGACAACCAGTTCCGCATCGAGTTCCGCTCGACACGCAACAATGAGCTCGTCGACGTGGGCAACGTGCAGCTGAACGCGAACATGTCGATGCCCGGGATGGCGATGACTGGCACGACCACGGTGGAGAAAAGCGATCGGCCGGGCGTGTATCGCGCGGCGGGCAGCTTCGGGATGTCCGGCGCGTGGGACATGTCGCTCGAGTGGAACGGACCTGCAGGCCGCGGATCGGCGGCATTCAAAGGGAGTGTGCAATGAAGGGTGTGGTGTGCCTTGCACTGGCGATGATTGGCGTCGCTGCGGGCGCCAGGGCTCAAGACCCGTCCCGAGCCGAGCCGGCGGACGGGACGATCGAGCAGCTGGTCGCCACGGCCCTCGAACGATCGCCGGAACTGCGCGCCGCGCGAGCGTCGGTGACCGCGGCGACGGGTCAGCTGACACAGGCCGGCCTGCGCCCGAACCCGACGCTCTCTGCCAGCCAGATGTTCATGACTGGCGAGCAGCACCTCGCACTGTTCGAAGTGGAGTGGCCGCTCGACCTCTTCCGGCGCCCGGCCCGCGTCGCGACGGCGCAGCGCACGATCGAATCGACGACGCTGTCCGTGCAGGACCGCGAACGGCTGCTGGCGGCCATGGTGCGGCAGCAGGCGGGGCGGCTCCTCGCCGCGCGCCGGAGTGTCGACATCATGACGGAGGGCCTCACAGCCGCGAGCCGGACCCGCGAGCTGCTCGACGCGCGGGTGACCGAAGGCGAGATTCCGAAGCTCGACGCCAACATCGCCGGTGTCGAAGCGGGACGCATCGAAGCGGACCTGGCCATCGCGCAGGCCGATGCGGAGGCCGCCGCGATCGAGCTGAAAGCGCTGGTCGGACTGCCGGCGAACGCACCGCTCGTGCTGCGCGAATCGCTCGAGGACATCGTGCGAGCCCAGGCCTCGCCCGCCCCTAGCGCCCTACCCGCCCAACCCGCCCTACCCGCCCTACCCGCCTTGATTGCGATGCGATCCGACATCCGCGAAGCGACGGCCAGAGTCGCCGTTGCCGATGCGCGAGTTGACCAGGCACGGCGCGACGGTCGATGGGACATGTCGCTCACCGGCAACTATGGACGGGAGGCGTACGGCTTCGCTCAGCGCGGATTCGATGCGTCAGGTCGTCTTGTCCCCGTCCAGGGCAATTTCCACAGCATCGAGATTGGCGCCAACCTGATACTGCCGCTGCGCAACCGAAACCAGGGTGCCATCGCCGCGGCTGAAGCCGAGCGAGGCGGCGAGCAGGAGGTGCTCGCGGCGCGGCAGCTGACCGCGCAGGCGGAGATCGATGCCGCCACCGCCCGCGATCGCTATCTCGACGTGGAAGCGGGCTACACCTCCGCGCTCGAGCGCGCCTACGTCGCGCGCGTGGCCCTCCGCCGCGCCCGAGGCGAAATTCGATGAGGCATTTCTTCGTCATCGTCGCGCTGATCTCTGCAGGCTGTAACACGCCTGCCAGGGAAGCAGACCACGCGGCGACGTCCGAACCGCGAACCTCGGAACCGCGAACGCCGAACCTCGAACCCCGAACCACCGAGATCACGTTGACCCCGGACATGATTCAACGGGCGGGCATCAAAACCGTTGCGGCGATGAAGGGCCCGGCGACGACGAGCCTTCACCTCCCCGGCGTCGTGCAGCCGAACGCCTACAAGAACGTCGACGTCACCTCCCTCGTGTCCGGACGCGTGACACAGGTGAAGGCGGAGCTCGGCCAGGCCGTCATGCAGAACGAGATCCTCGCGACCGTCTACAGTCCCGAGCTTGCCGATGCGCAAACCGCATTCATCACCGCCAAGGCGAACCGCGATGCGCACGGCCTGAAGCTGACGCGCACGCAGCGCCTGTATGCCATCGGCGCGGCCAGCCGCGAGGAGCTGGAGCAGATGACTGCGCAGGCGACCGAGATGGACCGCATGCTCGAGACCGCGCGCGCGCGCCTCGTCCTGCTCGGCATCCCCGAGGACAAGGCCCAGCGCCTCGCCACCCCTGCCGACGTCGTCACGACCTTCGATGTGAAAGCGCCCATCGCCGGCGTGATTACCAAGCGGATGGCAAACCCCGGCGTGAACATCGATCTCTCGACGGCGCTGTTCACGGTGACGGATCTCTCCACGGTCTGGGTCGTTGCGGATTTGTACGAGCGCGACTTCGCGAGCGTCGGCGTCGGCAGCCCGATCACCATTACGGCGATGGCGTATCCGGGGCTCGAGCTGCGGGGCCGGGTGGACTACATCGATCCGCAGGTGCAGGCCGAGACGCGAACGGCAAAGCTGCGGGCCGAGGTGCCCAACGGCGGCAACCGCCTGCGCTTCGGCATGTTCGTCGACGTCAGCATCGGCGCGCGCGCCGCGCGCCCGGTCGTGATGGTGCCGAAGGATGCCGTACAGACCATCGGGGCGAAGTCGGTCGTCTATGTCTCAACCGCACCCGGCCGCTTCATGCCGCATGAGGTGACGATCGGCGACACGATGGGCGATCACATCGCCATCACGAGCGGCGTCGAGCCGGGCGATCAGGTGGTGACCGAAGGCGCCTTTTTTATCCGCGCCGAACACGAACGTTTGCCTTAGGATCCAGCCATGCCTTACACGCTGAACGTCAACGGCAAATCCGTCACGGCTGATGTTCCCGCCGACATGCCCCTGCTCTGGGTGCTGCGCGACGTGCTCGACCTGCGCGGCACGAAGTTCGGCTGCGGCCTCGGCCAGTGCGGCGCCTGCACCGTGCACCTGCGCGGCAACGCGGTCCGCTCGTGCCAGACGACGGTTGCGGCGGCGGCGGGCGGCGCGATCACGACGATCGAAGGTCTGTCGCCGGACGGCACGCATCCGCTGCAGCGCGCATGGGAGGAGCTCGACGTGCCGCAGTGCGGCTACTGCCAGGCGGGACAGATCATGTCCGCCGCGGCGCTGCTGCGGCGCAATCCGCGGCCGACGGACGCGGATATCGATCTCGCGATGAGCGGCAATCTGTGTCGGTGCGCGACCTATACGCGCATCCGCGAAGCGATTCACAAGGCGGCCGGCAACAACGTCACCGCGACGACGGCGGAGGTGATTCGATGAAACGCCGCGACTTCCTCCGCGCCACCGCCCTTGCCGGCGGCGGCATGATGATCGCGATCTATCTCGACCCGGCCGACGTGCTCGGCCAGGAAGGGAGCCGCGCGCCGGCCGGCGGCGCCAGCTACAAGCCGTGGGCGTTTCTGAAGATTGGTCCCGATGGCAAGGTGACGATCCTCGGCAAGAACCCGGAAGGCGGACAGGGCGCGAAGATTCACCTGCCGATGATCATCGCCGACGAGCTCGACGTCGACTGGAAGGACGTGACGGTCGAGAACGCGCCGCTCGACGAGCAGAGCTTCGGCATCCAGCGGACCGGTGGCAGCACCGCGACGCCGATCAACTTCGATCCGCTGCGCCAGTGCGGCGCCGCCGCGCGCCAGATGCTGATCGCCGCGGCCGCGCAGACATGGGGCGTGCAGGCGCCGGAATGCACGACCGCGTCGGGCCGCGTGCGCCATGCGGCGTCGAACCGGACGCTCGGCTACGGCGAGCTCGCCTCGAAAGCCGCCGCGCTGCCGACGCCGGATCTCAAGACCGTCACGCTGAAGGATCCGAAGGACTACACGGTGATCGGATCGCCGGCCCGCAACCAGGACGTGCCGAAGATCGTGCGGGGCGAGCCGCTCTACGCCATCGATACCAAGCTCCCCGGGATGCTCTACGCGGCGTACGAGAAGTGCCCCGTGCCCGGCGGCAAGGTCGCAACCGCGAACATCGACGAGATCAAACGGCTCCCTGGCGTCCGCAACGCCTTCATCGTCCCCGGTGGACCGGATCTCACCTACACCTACCCCGCGTGCTGCATCGGCGTCAGCCTGCATGGCGGCGTCGCGATCGTCGCGGACACGTGGTGGCACGCGCAACAGGCGCGCGCGAAGCTGAAGGCGACGTGGAACGAAGGGCCAACCGCGTCGAACAGCACGGAGCTGTTCAACAAGCGGGCGCAGGAGCTGTCGCAGCAGCCGCCGCATATCAAGCTCTATAACGACGGCGACGTCGATGGCGCGCTGAAGGGCGCCGCCAAGACGGTCGAAGCCGCATACTACTATCCGTTCCTCGCGCACGCGCCGCTCGAGCCTCAGAACTGCACGGCTCACTACAAAGACGGCAAGCTCGAGGTGTGGGTTGGCACACAGACGCCGCGCGAGGGGCGTCAGGTGATCGCACAATCGCTCGGCATGAACGAGAGCGACATCACCGTCCACTTCGTCCGCATGGGCGGCGGGTTCGGGCGCCGCATCCTGAACGACTACATGGCGGAAGCGGCGTGGATCGCGCGCGAGATGAACGGCACACCGGTGAAGCTCCTCTGGTCGCGGCAGGACGACCTGACGCACGACTTCTACCGCCCGGCCGGCTATCACTTCTTCAAGGCGGGTCTCGACGCCTCCGGCAGGATCGTCGCGTGGAACCAGCACTACGTCGCGTTCGGCGAGGGCGAGAAGTTCGCGCCGAACACCGCCATCGGCGGCGCATCCTTCCCCGCCGGGTTCATCCCGAACTTCTCGTTCAACGCGTCGCTGATGCCGATGGGCATCCCGACGGGCCCATTGCGCGCGCCGGGAACCAACGGCACGACGTTCGTCTATCAGGGATTCATCGACGAACTGGCCGTCGCGTCAGGCAAGGATCCTGTCGAATTCCGCCTCGCGCTGCTCGACACGCCGCGCACGCTTCTGCCGAACACGCGCGATGCGTTCAACGCACAGCGCGCGAAGGGCGTGCTCCGGCTCGCCGCCGAGAAGTCCGGCTGGGGCAAGCGGCAACTGCCGAAGGGCACCGCCATGGGCGTCGCGTTCCTCTACGCGCACCTCGGCTACTTCGCCGAGATCGCCGAGGTCTCGGTGGACGCGCAGAACCGCGTGAAGGTGAACAAGGTCTGGGTCGCCGCCGACATCGGCAGCGAGGTGATCAACCCGCTGAACGCCCAGCATCAGGTGCAGGGATCGGTCATCGACGGGATGGGCGCCGTGATGGCGCAGGAGACGACGTTCGTCAATGGCCGCGCGCAGCAGGCAACCTTCAACGAGCACCGCCTGATTCGCATGAACCAGGCGCCGAAAGACATCGAGGTCCATTTCCTGAAGACGAACAATCCGCCGACCGGCCTCGGCGAGCCGGCGCTGCCGCCGATCATTCCGGCGATCACGAACGCGATCTACGCCGCGACAGGTAAGCGGATCCGATCAATCCCAATCGGCAAGCAGGGATTTAGTTGGGCGTAGCGCCCCTCTGGCTTGCGCGCGCAGTGAGCATTGTCGCCATCATCGCGATGATGGCGATTCGCGCGCCGCACGGCCGGCGCAGCCGTACCGTCACGGTCGTCGACGACCGCAAAGATACGTGGGAGATCCTTCTCCTGCTCCTTTCAATAGCCGGCTGGTGGCTGCCTCTGGTATGGGCGGCAGCGTCCATATTGGCGTTCGCGGACTATCCGCTTCGCGCCGGTCCACTCGCCGCAGGTGTCGTGTGCTACGCATTGGGTCTCGCGCTGTTCTACCGATCGCATGCGGATCTCGGAACGAATTGGTCTGTCACTTTGCAACTTCGCAACAATCATCGACTGATTACGCGCGGTGTCTACCGTTACATTCGTCATCCGATGTACTCAGCTCTGTTGGTGTACGCCGCCGGGCAGGCGCTCGTGGTGCCAAACTGGCTTGCGGGTCCTTCGTACCTGATATCGCTCGCCATTCTCTGTGTACGTCGCGTCGCCCTCGAGGAAGCGATGATGCTGGACACGTTCGGCGATGAATACACTGCATACACGACGACAACAAGTCGGTTCATCCCCGGCATCTGGTGACCCGGAGTGACCGACTCACGGCCGGATCCGATGGTTACCAGAAGAGGGTTTCATTGAAAGTGAAGACCGCGGCCGCGGGCTCAATCAGTTGATGGTTGCCGTGGGATACGCGCGGATGTTCGGGAAGTAGGGCGGGTAACGACTCACCCGCCCTACCCGCCTTACTCGCCCTACCCGCCCTATCAGAAGTCGAACTGCACGCTGAACTTGAAGAAGCGGGCGATCAGGATCTCGGTCGGCCTCAGCCAGTCGGTATACGTCGCGTTCTCCGTGAGGACGGCGCTCGAATTGAGTGCGTTGTAGATATCAAGGTTCGCGCGCGCTTTGGTGCCGCCGAAGTGCAGGAGCTTCGACACGCGCATGTCGACCTGATGGATCCGATCGCCGTGGAGCAACCCGAGTCCCGCATTGTCCGTCTGGACATACGCACCCGGCGACACGAGCTGGACGTCGACCGTCGACGCGGGACCCGCCGCCAGGCTGCGGCCGAGGCTCGGTGCGATCTCGGCATTGCTTGCCGTATAGAGCGGTGGCAATACAGCAGGCTCGGATTGTCCACCTTGGCCACGATGTCGCAGTTGTCTTCGACGCGCCGGCCGGTGCTGAAGCCCCCCTGGAAGAACAAGCCGTCGCGCGGCCGGGCGTTCAGACTGACGTCGCCGCCATCCCAGTAGTCCCGCTGTTTTCCGTATTTGCGCGAGAGCGTGACGAACGGCTGCGCCGGGACGCCGAACTTCGCCGGCTTGATGTCGTACCCCTGAACCGGATAGCCGCCGCCGTCCGGCAGGTTCGGATTCTTTGGCGCGGTGAACGTGAACGGATCGAAATCCTGCGGTCCCACCGCGAGGTCATCGACGATGGTGAAGTTCCCGTACCAGCGATGGAAGTAGTTGGCGGCGACGGACATGCGCGGCAGCAACTCCTGCTGGATTCCCGTTCCGAATTCCCAGTTGAAGTTCCGCTTGCCGAACCCGGTCAGCGTCTTCGCGTCGTAAGTGAGGTTGGTCACCACGGTACCGAAGTTCGCGTTCGACAAGTCGCCGCATTCGCCGTTCGACTTGACATTCAGGAGATCGCACTGAGGGACGTAATCGCGGTTGGCATCCGTCCACGTGCGCGTGGCGCTGGTGACGAGGTTGCGCGCCGGGTTGGCGAGCTGGATGAAGCTGACGTCAGGACCCATCGCAATGACGTAGCGATTCAGGCTCACCTTGAGCGCCGTCTTGCCGTCGCCGCGCAGGTCATACGCGGCGCTGAATTTCGGCGAGAGGTCGCTCATCGTCCCGATGCCGGGCTGCGCCGGGAACGTGATGTTCCTCACCGGAGCAAGCGCCGTCGGACCGATGTGCTGCTCGGGGTAGTTGTAATTGAAGTAATCCAACCGCAGCCCATAGTTGACCGTCAGCTTGTTGCGCGTCCATCGATCCTGCGCGTAGAGGCCGAGATCGAATTTCACATTCGCCTGCCAGAACCCGAGCGCGCGCTCCGTGATGCGGTTGGGCACTGCGTTTCGCAGGCGGTAGCTGACTGGCGAGAAGTCGTACTCGTTCTGATAGAGGTGGCCGCTGCGGTTCGAGCCGCCGAACTTGAACGCGTGCGCGCCCGTCACGTACGACAGTGCACCGCGGAAGGTGTACACCCGCTGCGCCTGCACACGAAATGAATCGGGGGACCGGTATTTCATGCCGGTGGTCTGCTCTTGTACGGGAACAATCCCGTGAGCGAGATCGTCCCACGGCACGCGATTGCTCTGCGAGTCGAAGAACTGCCCGTTGCCTTCGATGAGCAGCCGGGCCGTGAGAGGCAAGGTGTAATCGCCGGCGAACAGGCGCTGTACCGGGTAGCTTTGGCGCGTGCCCGCTTCCCACGAGAGCGTGGCGGAGGCGTCGGTCGGGCAGAAGCAATACGTGGTGTTGTAGGCGGTGAACCCGATCTTCTGCCGCGCCGTGGCCTGCCAGCTCATACGCAGCTGGGTATCGGGCTGCTTCTGGTCGTTCCACACCCGGCGGCTCGGATCGGGGTCGTAGGTCCACGCGTTCGGGTTGTTCGCGTTCCTGTTCCAGAAGAGTCCCGCGACGTAGTCCTGCGTCACGTTGTACCGGGCCGCGCCGAAGAACCAGACCTTGTCACGCAGGATCGGACCGCCGAACGCAGGGTTGATGTCGTAGTTCGCTTTGATCTGGTTCGGCGCCGCGAGGCCACGATTGATCAGACCCTGGGTGAGGTTATTGCTCTGCAGCGAGCCTGGCGCGTATGCGGCAAACACCACTCCGTGAAACTGGTTCCCGCCCTCGCGCAGTGTGTAATTCGTACGAACGCCCCCGGCGTTGAGCGACGCGTCGTTCGACCCGGAGTCAATCGTGATTTCCTGGAGGCCCATCGGGTTGAGGTACAGCGTGGATGTCGCTGCGCCCGTTCCGAACGACGCCAGCGTCATGCCGTTCAACGTGGTGCCCGCGTCCTCCGACCTCGCCCCATGCGCCGTCGGGTTGCCCGTGACCTGCTTGGAGCCCGCGCCGCCGACGTCCTGGCGCCGGAAGTCCACGCTCGGGATGAGCACGGCCAGCGACGTCCGATTGGCCGCATTCGGCAGCGCATCGAGGATCTGACGATCGAGGACGCGCTCCTGACGCGTGCTCTGGACGTCGACGACGGGAGACTCGCCGGTGACCCTGATCGTTTCCTCGAGGCCGCCGACGCGCAGGTCGGCATTGATGCGGGCCGTGAAGGTGCCTGACAGCTCGACACCGTCGCGCTGCACGGTGGCGAAGCCCGCCAGCGTGAACTTCACCGCGTAGAGGCCCGGACGCAGGTTCTCGATCGCGTACTGACCGGTGCCGTCGGTCACGGTGGTCCGGACCTTCTCGATCAACGCGGGACTGGATGCTTCGACCGTCACGCCCGGGAGCACCGCGCCCGAGGCGTCCTTCACGACACCACTGATAGTCGCCTGCGCAAAGCTCGCGACCGGAAGGAACAACATGAAACCGAACGCCGCTGCAACCCTGGCCATTCTTGACACGACTACCCCCTTGAACCCAACCGTCGATGACGACTGCCAACCTCCAACGATGATCAAAAATCGAACTGCACGCTGAACTTGACGAAGCGGGCGATCAGGATCTCGGTCGGCCGCTGCCAGTCGCCGAACGTGTCGTTCTGCGTCAGCACCGCGCTCGAGTTGAGCGCGTTGTAGATGTCCATGTTCGCTCGCGCGCGCGTCCCGCCGAAGTGCAGGAGCTTCGAGAAGCGGACATCCATCTGGTGCAGGCGGTCGCCGTGCACCTGGCCTGATCCGCCGTTGGTCGTCGTGTACGGACCCGGCGAGAGCAGGTGGACATCCACGCTCGGCGCGGCGCCGGCGAGCGGCCGGCCGAGGCTCGGCAGCGAGAAAATCCCGGCGCGAAGGTCTCCCCATTGCGCTCACCTAGTACGCGATTCAGCGCATGACTGTCAACCCGGAAACGGGTTATGCTCGGCGCCACAACGAGGAAAGGGACCGAAAATGCGACAGGCGTTGGCCGGCGCGGTAATAGCCCTCTGCGCTGCGGTGGTTGTGTCCTCGCAGACCAAATCACCGTGGGTCTACTACCCGCTCGACACCATCAACGGAGACGGCGGTCCGGCCCCAAAGCGCGATCTGTCCGGGACGTGGGCAGGACCAGGGTCCACCGACGCGATCCCGAGGGGAGCGAACGCCGAACGGCCGTCGCTCACTCCATTGGGCCAGCAGGTGATGAGCCAGCGCAAACCGATCGGACGCTACGGCCCCGCCGGGACCAACGACCCGAGCGCGCGGTACTGCGACCCACTCGGCTTCCCTCTGAATTTCATCTACCAGAACCGCGCGATGTCGGTGGCCACGATGCCGGACCGCGTCGTGTTCCTGCTGCAGTTCGGCGGCTTCTGGCGCGAAGTGTGGACGGATGGACGCCCGCTGCCGACCAAGGTTGGCGGCGACGACAGGGATTCGCTCGACCCTACCTACATGGGCTACTCGACAGGCCATTGGGAGGATGACTACAACTTCGTCATCGATACCACCGGCCTCTACCGCTCGGTGCCGAACCAGAAGATCAACGAGTGGCTGTGCGTGCCGTCGGAAACGCTGAAGTACCTGCAGGAGCAGGGGGACCCGGCCGGGAGTTACCCGGATGCCCAGCAGCAGCGTCTCGGCCGCGGCGGTCGTGGCCGATGAGGGACTGATGATGAGGATGAGAGTTCGAGCCTTCGTTCCGCTGTTCGCCGGACTGCTGGCGATGAGCGCGCCGCTCGCCGCGCCCGTGTCTGCTCATCACGGCGACGCCGCCTACGCCGACAAGCCGATGGAAATGAAAGGGTGCGTCGTCACCGAGTTCGACTGGATGAACCCGCATTCGCTCATCAAGTTCGACTACAAGACCGCGACCGGCGAGCTCCAGCACTGGACGATGGAGATCGGCAGCCCGCCATCGATGGCGCTGCTCGGCTGGAGCCGCACGACGCTGCGCGCGGGCGATGTGATTACCGCGTACGTCTATCAGGCGAGGAGCGGCGTGCAGGTGGGACGGACGAACAAGGTGATCCTGGCGGACGGCACCGTGCTGGCCGACCGGGATGACTCCACGCCATCCCGGTACGGAGCCGAGCCGCCAAAACCCTAATACGGATTCGCGCCGCCGCGACCACGACCGCCGCGACCGCCACGGCCGCCCCCGTTGTCCACGTCGTTATTACCGCCGCCCCCGGCGCTGTCCCGCAGGCTGCTGCCGTCGGCGAGCACGATGTGGTCGATGCGTCCAACCGGGTTCTTCGTCTTCGCCTGGTGGACGTAGACCGTGATCTTGTCGCCGGGCGACACCGATGTCTTCGTCCAGCCAAGCAGGCCGAGCGCAGACGGGCTGCCAAGTTCGGCCGCCCAATGCACGGGCTGGCCGTTGTCGCCCTTCACGTCGAATTCGATGATCGTGTGCGGATTCGCCCACGAGAGCTTCGTGACGGTGGCGTCCTTGAGAATGGTGACCGTTCCGTCGTAGGCGGCGTTTCCGTGATGCGCGAGCGCGGGGGAAGCAACCGCCAGAACACCCGCGAGGATCGACAGCGCCGTCAGAGTCGTTTTCATGACAATCCTTTCGGGGTTCTTCACCTGCCCCTGCCGCCCTGCCTGCCGCTCTGCGTGGCGGCGTCCCGGCCGCTCTTCTCGTACTCTTCCTTCGTCTTCTGATCGAGGTTCTTGTAGACGTCTGGCTCCTCGTTCGCCGAGCAGATGTATTCCGTCCAGACGTCGTTCGGATCCTGCGCCAGCGTCCAGGCGTGCGGCGCGGACACGAACGGCTTCACGAGCACCTCGGGGTCCTCGACGGTCAGCTGATACATCAAATAGTTCTTCGACGGTCGGCTGAAGCGCTCGATCACGTGCTCCTTCTCGCTGTGGAGCCACGCGTTGGCGTCGCCCGTCCTGCCGACGGAGATATTGCGCATCCTCGTGTCGATTGCAACGGTATCGATGACGAGCGTGTCGCCTTCCCACCGGCCCACTGAATCGCCGTTGAAACTGGTATCCGGATCCGGCGGATGCGGCCGGCCGTCGGTCGGGACCATGCGAATCGTCTGCGGGAATTCCGTGAGCAGCCAGACCCGTCCCGGCACTTGCACGATCTCGAGGGGACCGTGCTCGGTCGCCTGCGTCGTGATCGACGTCGGCGTCCCGCCGGGAGGGCAGGTTCCGTACGGCGTCGGATGCTGGTACTTCTCGACGGCGTCAGGCCTGAAGACGGGATTTTCCTGCGGCGTCTTCTCGGGATCGAACTGCCGCATGATCGGCTCCGGGATCCGGTAGGCCCCCTGCAGCATCCGGCCCGCGTGGTTCGGATAGTAGCGTCCCGACAGATCCGGATGGCCGTCGCGCGTCCGCGGCGTCGCGGCGCCCGGCTCTAGGATTTTCACCTTATCGAAGTCGCCGGCGATCTTGACGCCCGGTTTCGCGGTCAGCGGCCCGGTGTCCGCGCCTCGACCACCCCGTCCACCGCCTCGCTGCGCCACGCCATCCCCTCGCTGCGCGACGACGGGCGCCGTGATGATGCACACACTCGCGACCACCGCTAATGCGAGTCCCAGTCGTGTCATGTGCGGCTCCTCAGAAGTTCAACTTGTCGGGAGTGATGTTGCGCTCGGGAAGCTGCCCGACGATCCGCAGGATGCCGTCGCCGAGCTTGATGTATTCCGCGGCGCCGCGCTGACCTTCCTCAGGGGCCACCTTCGCGGGGCACGCGCGCGCGTTTATTTCCTTCCCCATGTTCGCGGTGAAGTCCTGCCGCGTGGTGCCGTTCCGCTTGAGCGCGTTCGGAGTGATCATCTCGAGACGCCAGGCGACGGTGCTGCCCGACGCGTCCTTGACGTCCATCTGGAGGTACGCGTGCGGGTTCTCCCAGATGACACCCGTCAGCGTTCCCTTGAGATCGAGGCACTTGCTGCCGTCGAACTCGACGTTGAAGCCATGGTGGGCGGATGCCGAACCAGCCAACCCGAGGAGACCACACACCGCGATTACGGCGCCGGCAAGCCTGACTCTCATTGCGTTCTTCCTTCCGCTAAAGGACTCGAGTGGAGGTAATTTACCGTCAACGCTATCGGCCCGCAACTTTGGCCCAGGACGGGGCGGGCTTGGCGAACTGCGCGGCGTCGATGCGCACGTTCGGCTGCACCTGGCTGAGCTCGATCGTCGAACGGCCGTCCGTCCAGGTGATCACGCGCTTGAACGGCACCTTGACACCGGCCACATCGCGGTAATCCGAGTAGTCGATCTGCGTCGGGACGACGCCGACGGCGGTATCGACGAAGCGAACCTGCCGCACGAGCAGGCCTGACTCGCTGTCGAAGTACAGCTTCGCTCCTGTCGCCCCGCGTGCCGCGTTCTGGATGACTTCAACCGGCTGGTCGTCGATGCTCACCGACGGGAAGCCGGTGCGCCACTGGAAGTCCTGCTTGATGCGTGCGGGGAACGACAGCGCGGCGTCCATCTTCGCGCCCTCGAGGTCGCCGCCGTCGAGCGGGAGGACACGCTTCA
>QHWQ01000173.1:19526-23000 GCA_003222635.1 Acidobacteriota bacterium
TCGACCCGGTTGGGGTCGTCCTCGGGGACACTATATTGATCCAGCAGGCTGGGAACGGCCTCCGGCCGATCGCTCGCACGGTGGCAGGTATAGCAGGTCACCATCTTCCGGCCGCCGAAATTCGCCTGGTTGATTTGATTGACCATCAACACCATCCGCCGCGCGGTCTGCTTGCGCGGCGTGTCGATGGCGTACCCTTCCAGGCTTTCGCTCTGCGGCGAATGGCAGTCGATGCAGTTCAGATTGGTCGCCGCGGAGAAGAACCCCATCGTGTTCATGAACTCCTTCACCGGGATGCCTTTCAGCACCTGGATGTTCTTGAACACGTCCTCCGCCATCAGCGGCTTTTCCTGGCCGCGCGCCGACACCGCCACCAGCAGGCCGATCACGGCCAGCGCGATTCCCCTGTTCATGCGGCTCACTTGGTCGGATCGCCGTTGCGGACGCCGAACGCCGGATCGCTGATCGTCTTCATGTAGTTGATCATTTCCGACGGCACGCACATCTGCTCTTCCGCTTCCTGATCCGGAATCCAGCGGTAGTCGTTTTTCGACAGCACGAACGGCTTGGTGAAGACTTTCGGATCGTCGACGTTCACGACCATCTGCAGGTGATTGTGATCCGGCCGCGTGAAGCGCTCTTCGATCTTCGCGTCCACGCTGTGCGGATGGCCGGCTTTGTCGAGCCAGGTCATGTCGCTGACGCCGACCGTGTTGATGACCAGCGTGTTGTCGTTGTCCCAGTGACCGATCGAATAGCCGTAGTAGCGCGACGGCACGCCGCCGGGAACATCGAACTTGGTCGGCAGCATGTGCTTGCCGTCCATCCAGACATACCGCCAGATACGCTGGTACTGATGCAGCACCACGAGCCGATCGGGACCCATCGTGCCGAAGGCGATACCACGGGTTTCGAAGACCGTATTCCGCGGCAGCCCGAGCGGGTCGCACGTGTTCATCGGATCGTTCGAGTGGCCGGTGCCGACTTCGGTTTCCGGCTTGTTGAGCGCGAATAATTTCTCACCGAGCGGCGTCAGCGGAGGAATCACGCCGCGATCGGGCGTCAGGTTCCCTGCCCACGAGCCGGTGATGTCGTGAGACGGCGCGGGTCCGCCGGGCGTTGGATCCGGCTTGAGCCGGTTGCCGTTGTACAAGCTGTCTTTGCCGGGAGGCTTCGTTCCCTGAGCCAGCACGACAGCGGTGCACGCCAGCACGACGAACAGACCGATGACGGATCGCGCGTGTGACAGACGCATCTCGAGACCCCTTCCTTGACGCGGCGAAATTTGAACATGAATCTTGGCGGAAGTAAAATCACCGCCATGATGAGAATGAGTCGGGGAACGATTGCGTGTGGCGCCGCAATGGTCATATTCATTACCGCGCTCGTCTCTGCTCAGGCGCGTGGCGCGGGTCAGGCGCGCGGCGCGGCGCCGGCCGCGGCCCAGCCGGCAGCACAGCGCCCACAGATGTCGGAAGAAGCGTTCAAGAACGTGACGGAGCTCAAGGGCATTCCCGTCCGCGAGTTCATGAACACGATGGGATTTTTCGCCGCGTCGCTTGCATTCAACTGCACTGATTGCCACGGCGGGGCGAGCGCGAGCGACTGGGCCAATTACGCGATCGATACGCCGCTGAAGAACCGGGCGCGCACGATGATCCGGATGGTCAAGGCGATCAACGAGGCGAATTTCGGCGGACGTCCGTTCGTCACCTGCTATACGTGCCATCGCGGCAGCCAGAAGCCGAAGATCACGCCGAGCCTCGCCGTGCAGTACGGCGAGCCGCCACCGGACGATCCGGCCGAGGTGGAAGCGCTGCCGGGCTCGCGAGTCACGGCGACCCCCGATCAGGTCCTCGACAAGTACCTGCAGGCCATCGGCGGCGCGCAGGCGGTCGGCAGGCTGACAAGCTTCACGGCCAAGGGCAACTACGAAGGATTCGATTCGGACTTCGCCAAAGTGCCGGTCGACATCTACGCCAAGGGACCGAACCAGCGGGCCGTGGTCGCGCATATGGCGAGCGGCGATTCCGCCACGGTCTACGACGGCCGCGAAGCGTGGATCGCGTCGCCGAAGGAACTGTCGCCGCTGCCGGTGATCCCGCTGCTCGGCGCCGATCTGACCGGCGCGCGTCTGGATGCGCAGCTCACGTTCCCGACGATGATCAAGACGCTGCTCACCGGCTGGCGCGCGGACTTCCCCGCCGCCACCATCGACGACAAGCCCGTGTACGTCATTCAGGGAACCATCGATCGCGTTCCGGTGAAGCTGTATTTCGACAGGATGTCAGGGCTGCTCGTGCGGCAGACACGGTACGCGCCGACCGTTGTCGGCACGGTTCCCACGCACGTGGCGTATTCGGATTACCGCGAGGTGCCGGGCACAGGCGTCAAGATTCCTTTCACCTGGCAGATGACGTGGGTGGACGGACAGTACACGATTAACCTGGAGTCGGTGCAGCCGAACGCGCCGATCGACGCCGCGCGGTTCGCGAAGCCGGCAGCACGCTAAGGAGAATTGCCATGTCAGCAAGAGCGTCTCTGTTCACGGTTCTCTGCCTGGTTGGTTGCGCCGCGCTCGGGGTGCAGGCGCAGGGACGCGAGGGACGGCAAGGGGGCCGCGGGGGCCGCGGCGGTGGACAGGAAGCCGCGCCGCCGCCCGCCACCGACAAAGTGACGCCGGAGATTCCCGGCGTGGTGAAGGCCGGAACAAAGATCGAAATCGTCGCCTCCGGCCTGCGCGGCTCCGATGCGGGCGTCGGGCTGCCCGACGGCAGCTTCATTGCGACCGCCAACGGCGGCGTCGTCAAGTTCGATGTCGATGGAAAGATGACGACGCTGGTCGAGGACTCGGAGCAGGCCGCCGGCCTCGCGATGGATCCCAAAGGGCGTCTCATCGGCGCGCAGTACACGAAGAAGGTCAGCGTGCTGTGGCCCAAAGGGAGTGAAGAGACGCTCACCTCGAGCTACGAGGGCAAACCCTACATCCGCCCGAACGACATCGTCGCCGACAACAAGGGCGGTGTCTACTTCACCGATTGCTATCAGATCGGCGCGACGCGATCACCCAACGATCTGCCGCAGGCCGTCTACTACATCACGCCGGGCAAGAAGACCATCCGGGTTGCCGACGACATCCGTCGTCCCAACGGCATCGTGTTGAGCCCTGACGCGAAAACGCTCTATGTCAACGACTGGGACAGCCCGAATATCGTCTCGTACGACGTGCAGGCTGACGGCACGCTGAAGAACCGGAAGAACTTCGCCACGATGGATCTGAAGCAGGAAACGGATCACGGCCTGGTGAGCGGAGCCGATGGCCTGTGCATCGACGGCCAGGGACGCACCTATTCGACGACGCCGGCCGGCGTGCAGGTGTTCGACGCGAAAGGCAAACACCTGGGCAACATCGAAGCGCCGTACGACATGCCGCCGCAGAATTGCGGCTTCGGCGGCCCGGGCAAGGCATATCTC
>QHWQ01000174.1:0-4390 GCA_003222635.1 Acidobacteriota bacterium
CCCGTCCCCTTCGGCGTCCAGTACTCCATCGCCATCCCGTTCGGGACATAGAACGTCTGGAACCGGTGGGCAGGTGCGCCGGCGGCGCGTGCGCGAATCGAGGCGGCCGGGAGCATCGCGTCCAGGAACGGCAGTGCGATGGTCGCGCCGAGCCCGCGCAGAACGGTCCGTCGCGGTAACGCCTTGCTGGTGAGGAACGACATCCTATTCTCCATTTCTCATGAGAAACGCGGGACTCTTCACGATGCCCATTACGAGCGACGACCATCGATAGTCGGTCGCGCCTGCGTCGCGGACAATCTGCCGGACCGCGGGCCGATCGTAGTACTCGAGACGACGGCCCAGCGCATAGGCAAAGAGCTTCGACGTCACCGTTCGCGGAAACTGGTCGGGATCCTCGAGCAGCATCGCGCGGAGGCCCGACAGGCCCTGCACGTCCGCGCCGCTGACCATCGTGCCGCGCGCATCGACAGGGCCGCCCGATTCGTCGGTCGTCCGCCAGGCGCCGATCGCATCGAAATTCTCGAGCGTGAAGCCGAGCGGATCGATCGCCGAATGACACGTCGAGCACACGGCGCTGGTGCGATGCTGCGCCAGCCGTGCGCGAATGGTTGGCGGCAGCTTGCCACCCGTCGGCTCGTCGAGCGTCGTGTTGACGCCTGGCGGCGGCGGCGGCGGCGGCGTGCCGAACATGTTGTCGAGCAGCCATTTCCCTCGCAGCACCGGCGACGTCCTGTTCGGATACGACGTTGTCGCGAGGATCGATCCCTGGCCGAGGAGCCCTCCGCGCTGATCGAGATTGGTCAGCGTCACCCGCCGGAACCGGCTGCCATAAATTCCCGGAATGCCGTAGTGCCGCGCGAGCCGTTCGTTGACGAACGTGTAGTTGGCGCGCAGCAGGTCGAGCACGCTGCCATCTTCGGCGAACGTGCTCGTGAGAAAGAGCCTCGTCTCCTGTTCGAACGCTTCGAGGAGGCTGTCGTCGAAATCATCGTAAATATTCGGATCGACGACGACCTCACGGAGGCGGCGGAGGTTCAGCCACTGCGCGGCGAAGTTGTCGACGAGCGCGCGCGTCGCGCGCGGATCGGCCAGCATGCGCCGCGTCTGCTGTTCGAGGACCGCGGCATTGGCAAGTTGCCCGCGCTCGGCCGCGTCGAGCAGCCGCTCGTCGGGGATGCTGTTCCACAGGAAGAACGAGAGGCGCGACGCGAGCTCGAGATCGCTCAGGCGATACGGCCGATTCCCCGGTTGATTTTTGTGCACGCGCAGCAGGAAGTCGGGATCGACGAGCACCCGTTCGAGCGCGAACTGAATCCCCGCGTCGAAGCTGCCGCCTTCGCGCCGGCCGTCCGCGAAGAATTGCAGCAGCGTTTGCGTGTCCGCCGGCGTCGCCGGACGCCGATACGCCAGGCGCGCGATCCTCGTCAGGATCTTCGCCGCGCAGTCGCGCTCGTCCGACACGCGGCGCGGCTCGCAGACGAAAATCGCGCGGCGGCTCGGCGTGTCCTTCGCGGCCGGCGCGCTCGAGTACGGCCCCGCGATGGTGACCGCGCCGACGCTCGCATATCCCATGTAGATCTGATCGTTGGTCAGCACCCTCCCGCGCTGCAGCGGCTGCGGAAGGCCTTCGGGCTCCCACATCTGCCTGACGAACGAAACGGACACGAGGCGCGGGCCAGCCTTGATCGGCAGACGCACCTCGAGCCCTGCGTCCGCGCCGATCTGCATGTACTTTTCCCACTCGTCGTCGCCCGCAAACCCGGGCTCGCCATCGCCCGCGTAGCTGGCCGCGGCCGGCCGCCCTTTGCCTTCGCCGCCGACGGTGAAGCGCTTAACGAGCGCGCCATCGAGACGGACGTCGAGCTGCTGCGGCCAGCCCATGCCCATCACGTAGTCCTGATACTGCCGACGCAAGCGGATCTTGATCACGTACTCGCCGTCGACCGGAAACTCGTGGCGAATCGCCATGCCGCCGCGCGACCCGAACGGAAGATCCTCGCTCTCCCGATCCTCTTGCAGGATGTGCAGAGGGATCTCGAATCGCTCGACCGCGGGCACCGCCGGCGGCAGACCGACGGCGAGCCTCGTGACCTCGCGACCGACCGACAGATACCGCTCGAGGTGTGCGGTTGAAATCGACAGGACGTCCGCGAAGTTGTCGAAGCTGCCGTCGGCCGTCTCATCTCCCGGCAGCTTCGGCGTCACGTCGACGTCGAGCGCGAACAGATCGCGGATCGCGTTGTTGTATTCGACGCGATTGAGCCGATGGACCGCGCCGATCCTTCCCGGATTCGGATTCGCCATCCATGCGCGATCGATGGCGCCTTCGAGCGAGGTGGCGATCGCGTGATAGGTGGCCACATCGGGACGCGGCAGTCCCGCCGGCGGCATCGACCGCGCGCGGAGCTTGGTGATGACGCGTTCCCAGAGTTCAGCGCGCGCAACAGGATTGGCGGTGTCGATGCCTTCGAGGACTACTCCGGCCGTCGCGAGCCGCTGGCTGTGACAGGTGATGCAGTACCTGTCGAGAGTCGCCTTGATGTCGGGAGCGGTCGAACTGACCGGGCCGGGCGCGCCCTGTGGCGCAGATGACTGAACGCTCGACCACGCCACAGCCATCCAGCCACAGGTGACGAGCGCGAAAACCGCGGGACGGCCTTTCATATGTACGCCGCGTGCACGGGAATTCTGCCCGATCGACGCCGAAAATGCCATAATCCGCGACGCCAAAGGAGGAATGTAATGCCGAAAGTCTGCAGGCAACTCCTGTTCACCGCGGCGACGGTGAGCCTCGGTGCGTTCGCTCTCGCGAGTCTGGTCTCGGCCAGGGCGGCCGTGCTGGAGCCGCGCGCCATGCCGCTGGGATTGCCCGACGCGAAAGCGGCCAAGGCGGTCCTGAGCGCTTCGCTCCTCCATCATCATCCGCAGTGGATCGACGTGCCATTTGAGACGTCGACGATTCGCACGTTCGTCATCTATCCCGATCTCTCCGGCCGGCTGCCGGTCGCGGTGGTAACGGACCAGAGCCAGCCGATGAGTGACTGGGCGCGCGCGGTGGGGACGCAGGTGGTCAATGAAGGTTTCATCACCGTCGTCCCCGATGTGGGGACCAATGAATTCGAGAAGCGCGCGAAAGCCGTGCGCGACTACTTCGCCAGCCAGCCGGGCTCGAATGGCGACAGCGTGGCCATCTCGTTCAATTGGAGGGAGGGCGATATCGAGACGGCGATCGACACGCGGACGCAGCACCGCGTTGTCCACTTCGACGTCACCGAGCACGCCTGGCACAACACGCTGGCGCTGCTGGCGAACATGGCGCCCGCGGCGGCGCCGCAGGCCGATGCAGCGGGAACACCCAGGCCCAAAGACGATGCGGCGTTGACCGCGTCGGCGGCGCGCGAACGCGCGGCACAACAGGAAATTGCCAAGCGAGACGACATCCCGCCGAGCTCGCTGAGCGGCCCCGGTAAAGTTGCCGACCAATCACCGCGCCATGGCAAGTGGATCGACATTCCCGCGACGCTCTCCACCGGTCCCGTGATGATGCGAACCTGGGTGGTCGAACCGCTCGGCACCGACAGGGCTGGCGTCGTCGTGGTCATTCATCCAGGCCCGGGGATGGATATCGGCGGCACGCCGAAGAAAGGTGGAGGCGCGGACTGGATGCGTGCCCTCGCCGACAAGGTCGCCCTGCAAGGCTTCATCGTCGTCATGCCCGACCTCGCGTCAGGCATGGGACCTGGCGGTGGAAATTTCGATTCGTTTCAGTATTCAGATGATCTGGCCAAGGCGCTTGGAAGCCGTTCGGCTGCTGACAAGATGCAGCTGCTGAGGACGGCTCGTGAGTACGGGCTCAAGCTGCCACGGGCCAATGGCAAGAGCGGCATCACCGGCTTCTGCAACGGTGGAGGCATGGCGTGGGAGAGCACGGCGGCGATCGCCGGCCTCAATGCCGCCGTCAGTTTCTACGGTGCGCCTCCCGACGCGGCCGCCATGGGAAAGATTCAGGCGCCCGTCCTCGCCTTCGCCGGCGACGACGATCCGGGACTCGCACCGAGAGTGTCGGGCGCTGCCCCGGACATGCAGCGATTGGGCAAGACGTTCGAGTTCAAGATCTATCCGAACGTGACACACGCCTATCTCGCCCAGCAGACGCTCGGTGAGAATGCGGTCGCGACCCTGGATTCGTGGACCAGGGCCATGGCGTTTTTCAAAAAGTATCTCAGTTGATCAAACGCGAAGGAGCCGTGATGAAACTTTCGAACCTCGTCACGAACGTTTTCCTCGCCCTGGGGCTGGCCGCGACCGCGCAAGCGCAGTGGATCAAACTGCCGCTGCCGGATACGCCGCGCGACAAGGATGGTAAGCCTGTTCTGAGCGCACCGGC
>QHWQ01000174.1:4515-9577 GCA_003222635.1 Acidobacteriota bacterium
CTCCCCATCAAGATCGTGCAGACCCCGAAAGAGACGCTGATGCTGTTTGAAGAGTTCACGGTCTTCCGTCAAATCTTCACTGATGGACGGAAATTGCCGGTTGACCCGCAACCGACCTTTTTCGGCTACTCGGTCGCGCACTGGGAGCAGAACACTTTCGTGGTGGAAAGCGCCGGCTTCAACGACAAGACCTATATCGACGGCGAAGGATTACCGCACTCGGAAGACCTGCAGATCACCGAACGCTACCGCCGGCCCGACTTTGGCCACCTCGTGATCGAGTTCACCTTCACCGATCCGAAGAACTACGAGCGGCCGTGGACCGCGACGGTTCCGTTCAATCTGATGCCCGACACCGAACTGAACGAGCATCTCTGCGAGAACGAAAAGGACCACGATCTCTTATACCGGAAGTAGTCAGACGATCTGATATTCGGGCGTGCTCATGATGAGATGCGCGGTCATGCGCAGCGCGTCTTCCATGTAGCTCCTGGCACGCTCGATACTGCCGGTGCCGAGCTCACCAGTGAGGAACGAGACGAACGCGTCGCGCGTCGGCTGTGCGGCTGGTACACGCAGCAGTCGCCACAGCAGGTAGTCGACGGCTTCCGCGGTTGTCCTGCAACTGCTGGCGACCACCATCTGCGTGAGATCGAACCGCGCCGCATGACGGGACGTCGGAATGAGCTTGCGCGCGGCCTGCTCCCAGCCGATGTAGCCCGAGATGCGGGTGTTGAACTGCTCGTCCCGCTCGAGCGCCGCGCGGTCGAATGCGCTCATGTTCGCGGGATCGCTGACCGCGGTGGCCGCGCCGATGTCGTAGCCGTCGCGCAGCCGCTGGCCGAGCACATCGTCGGTGCCGGCGGTGAAGTTCCAGTCCCTGAAGCCGGTCATGTCGGGGATGAGCACCTCGCGGGCGAGACGATTAGAGCGATAGCGCCGGTTTGCGAAAGATCTGTTATGCGACCGCCCACCCCGTCCCGCTCGGCACAACGAGCCTCTTGATGGGCGCATCGATTTGACGTCAAATGAGCGAGCCGTTTCGCGTCCGTCCACCAATTGCCGGATCGGAGGCCCGTCCATGAAACGCGTGGCTCTCGTCTTCACGATCGCCATCTCCATCGTCATACTCTGCATCGGCAGACCGCGCGCCGCGGGATGCGACCCCGCCGGCCCGGTCGGCTTCGTATGCGATCAGAGCGGCCCAGAGGACCTGGTGGCCGTGCCAGGAGGGCGGTGGGTCGTCGCGTCCGGGATGGGCGCCAATGGCGCAATTCACCTGGTCAGCGTCCGCGAGCGCACGAGCACCGTACTCTTCCCGAGCCCGCAGGCGAAGCAGCGGCCGGACAAGAAGACGTACAGCGCCTGTCCAGGACCGATCGATCCTGCCGAGAAAGACGCGTTCAAGGCACACGGCCTTTACCTGCGGCCCGGTCAGAACGGCACGCACACTCTGTTCGTTGTCCATCACGGCAACCGCGAGTCCATCGAGGTGTTCGAGCTCGACGCGCGTCCGGCGACCCCGACGCTGACCTGGATTGGATGCGCCGTCGCACCCGATCCGATTGGCCTCAATTCGGTCGTCGGGCTGCCCGACGGAGGATTCGTGACGACGAATTTCATCGCGCGAGGGGTCGACGCGGCCGTGCGCACGCGCATGATGAACGGCGAGCCCAACGGCGAACTCTGGGAATGGCACACGAGCACGGGATGGCAGAAGGTCCCGGGCACCGAACTGGCCGGTCCGAACGGCGTCGAGATGTCGAAGGACGGCCGCTGGCTGTACATCGCGGCGTGGGGGAGTCAGTCGGTCATACGGATGTCGCGAGGACAGACGACGGTCAAAAGAGATTCGGTGCCGGTAGGGTTCCGCGTGGACAACCTACGGTGGGCGCCTGACAACACGCTGCTCGCCGCAGGGCAGGGGGGAACGGCGCCTGCTCAGACGTCGCACGTGGCGAGGATCGATCCCAACTCGCTGAAGGTCCAGGAGCTGCTCCGTCAGCCCTACAACGACGTGCTAACGGCCGGCACGGTGGCCATTCAGATTGGCAAGGACCTCTGGGTGGGATCGGTGCGGGGCGATCGCATCGGCATCTTCCCGCTCACGGCGGCGCAGAAACGATAACTCGGTATAGTGGACCGAAGCCGGTTTTCGGACGATCAACCCGAATGCGTATCCGCCACTTCCCGATGACGTGCAGACGATCGGTCAGACGATCTGATATTCGGGCGTGCTCATGATGAGATGCGTTGTCATGCGCAGCGCGTCTTCCATGTAACTCCTCGCACGCTCGATGGTCTCGGTCCCCAATTCACCAGTGAGGAACGAGACGAACGCGTCGCGCGTCGGCTGTGCGGCTGGCACACGCAAAAGTCGCCACAGCAGGTAGTCGACGGCTTCCGCGGTTGTCCTGCAACTGCCGGCGACCACCATCTGCGTGAGATCGAACCGGGCCGCATGACGGGGCGTCGGAATGAGCTTGCGCGCGGCCTGCTCCCAGCCGATGTAGCCGGAGATGCGGGTGTTGAACTGCTCGTCCCGCTCGAGCGCCGCGCGGTCGAATGCGCTCATGTTCGCGGGATCGCTGACCGCCGTGGCCGCGCCGATGTCGTAGCCGTCGCGCAGCCGCTGGCCGAGCACATCGTCGGTGCCGGCGGTAAAGTTCCAGTCCCTGAAGCCGGTCATGTCGGGGATGAGCACCTCGCGGGCGATGTTGCCGCGCGCGATCAGCAGCCCCGGCGTGATCCACGCCTTGCCGCCGGCCCATCCTGCGACCGAGGGAGGATTCAGCAGATGCTGGCCCATCGAGATGGTGGACTGATTGAAGTCGGGCACGCCAGGCAGCTCATCGACGTCCAGATGCTTCATCATCGCGACCATGTGCTCGACGGGACCCTTGATGTGGCCACCGTAGCTCGCCTGACTGTAAAAGTCCCTCGATAAGAAGATCACCGCCAGCAGCGGCTTGATCTCGTAATCGTGGCCGCGGAGCACCGCGCCGAGTTTTGTCCGCAGCTCCGAAGACAGTTCGTCCCGGACGAGGAAGCGATAGATCTTGCCGGCCAGGTATTCGGCCGTGACGGGCTGCTCGAAAATGATCTTCACGGCATCCACGCCGTCGAAGTGTCCGGTGCGGCCGAGAAACGTCTTCACGCCCTCGTCATGTTTGGCGGGATCGGCCTTGAAGGTCAGGTTGTCGAAGTACCACCCGGTGAACGCGCGGGCGCCCTCGCGCACGTCCCTCTCCGAATAGTTGCCGACGCCCATCGTGAAGAGCTCCATGACTTCACGAGCGAAGTTCTCGTTGGGCGCGCCCTTCACGTTGTACTGCGCGTCGAGGAAATAGAGCATCGCCGGGTTTCTGGCGATCTGAATCGTCAGCTCGCGGATGCTGCCGGTGGCGTAGCGCTCGAAGAGATCGATCTGCTGCATCATCTTGCGGTAGTCGCGCACCTTGTTCTCGTGGGTGGCGAAGTGGCCGTGCCACAGCAAGGCCATCTTCTGCTCCACCGGGTGCGAGGTCTGCAGCATCCGGTTGGCCCACCAGTACCCCAGCCGCCGCGTTTCGAGCATCGTCGCCCGCAGCCAGTAGAAGAAGCGATCGGAGATCGGCTGCACCGGGCGTGTGCCGGACGGCTTGACGTCGATCCCCATCGAGACGCCGTTCCTGACGGCGCGGTCAGTCGCTTCGGGACGGCTTTCAGGAAACGCGTTCAGCGTCGGATCCCAGAGACCCGATTCGACAAACGGCTGCATCCGTGGATCGGGGATGCTCTCGTAGTGCACGAGCGTGCGTACCGCGCGGTCGAGTCCGGCATCGGCGAGCTTCTGAATGGTCGCCGGTGATCCGCCGAATCCCGCGTGAGTCAGAAGGTGGGCGGCGCGATCGTAGTTCCAGTCGGCCGCGCCGATTGGCGCGAGGTCGTCCTTCCAGGACGCGGGACCCGGAGACCAGTTGATGCGAGTGGTCATAACAGATCCAGCGTGGCAAACTTGCGCCCGAGTACTTTCGCGGAGTCGACACCGAGCCACCGTTCAATGAGCGTCGCGTACACGTCACGAAAATCCGTGGTGCTTTCGAGATTGTCGCCGAGCACCAGGTTCGAGAGGCTGGGCGGCGTGCCGTACATGCCGCCCTTCACCGCATTGCCAATCACGAAGTTCACCTGCGCGGTGCCGTGATCCGTGCCGAGGCTGGTGTTCTCCGGCACGCGCCGGCCAAACTCGCTGTGGACGTACATCACGACCTCGTCAGCGCGGCCGATCCGCTCCATTTCCCGGAAGAAGCCCTCGATGGCATCGGAGCAGTACTCGAGCTGCCGGTCGTGCGGCGCGGCCTGGTTGACGTGCGTGTCGAACAGGCTGTTCCGCAGCGGGACGTAATAGAGCTTCGTCGGAAAGTCCGCTTCGATGAGCGCCGCCACCTTGTCGAGGTCCAGCAGCCGCAGATCCGGGTTGTCCTTCCCTTTGTAGCGGCTCCACGCGGCGCGCACGACTTCCGAGGCCTGTGCCGCGCTGCGGCTCACCTCCAGCACGTACTTGTGTGCCTCGCCGACGGGCAGACGCTGCGCGGCGAGCGCGTCAACGGCCGCCTTTTCCTGCGCGAACAGTGCGCGCTGAAATTTCATCGGATCGATGAACACGAGCGGCACGTGCTTCTCGGCCTTGACCGCGAGCGTCTGGCTCTCGGCGATGTTCACGATCATGTTCTGCTGTTCGCCATCGGGATCGAGCGTCGACGCGGTGCGTCCGACCCAGCCGTACTCGTTGCCGCTGTTGGGTGCCGCCGTATGCCAGAACGACATCGATGTGAAGTGGGAGAACGACGGCTGGTCGTAACCCACACCCTGCACGATGGCGAGCTTGCCCTCGTCGTACAGCTTCTTCATGCCGCGCAGCGAGGCGTGCCAGCCGAAGTGCGCGTCGATTTTCAGCAGATCATGTTCTTTGATGCCGATGGTCGGGCGATGCTTGTAGTACATCGCATCGCCGTACGGCACGATAGTGTTCAGCCCGTCGTTGCCGCCAAACCATTCAAAGACGACGAGGATCTTGCCT
>QHWQ01000175.1 GCA_003222635.1 Acidobacteriota bacterium
AGCACGTGCCACGCAATCGTCGGGCTTGGCCGCGAAAAGAGGTTCGCGCTCGGCGCGGCAATCGGGACACGCGCGGCATCGAGCAGCGCGCGAGCCACCGGATGTGACGGCACGCGAATGGCCACGGTATCGAGTCCGGCCGTCACTTCGTCGGGCACCTGTGCCGAACGCCCCAGCACTATCGTCAGCGGGCCGGGCCAGTAGCGCTCGGCGAGCCGGCGCGCGGCGTCGGAAATGGCTGTCACCAGTGGAGCAGCTTCGTCCACGGAGCCCACGTGCACGATGAGCGGATCGTTCGCAGGCCGTTCCTTTGCGGCGAACACGCGCTGAATCGCCGCGCGATCGAGGGCGTGCGCGCCCAGGCCGTAGACGGTCTCGGTCGGGAACGCGACGAGCCCGCCGTTTCGCAGGCACTCGGCCGCGCGCGCAATCACCGCGCTGTCGGGATGATCGGGATCCACCCGTAGTACTTCCGTCACACTTGAGCTATTCTCGCATCGGATGCAGCTGGGTCTTCCCTTAGAACCCGAACCTACTGAACGAGAACCTACTGAACCCAGTCCACCCTCTGAACCCTATTTCGTTCGACACCGGCGAGCCCGCCGATACGTCCTTCGCGTCGATCCTGATGGCCGCGTGCGCGTCACGATCCCGCGCGGCGGTTCACGCCGCGAGGCGGAGGAGTTCGCGCAACGCCACGAGAAATGGATCGCGCGACAACGCGCGCGTGTTCCGCAGCAGCGATCGCCGGTCGAGCACGGGCCGGCGCTGCGCGATCGAGCTCGCCGCGAGCTGCCGCCGCGGCTGCTGGCGCTTGCGGCGCAGCACGGGCTCGCCGTCTCTCGCATCAGCATCCGCAACCAGCGCTCGCGCTGGGGTTCCTGCGGCCGCGACGGGCACATCTGTTTGAATTGGCGGCTCGTCCTGATGCCGCCCTCGGTGAGCGACTACATCCTCGTTCACGAGCTCATGCATTTGCGCCGGATGGACCATTCGCCATCCTACTGGCGGCTGGTAGAGGCCGCGTGCCCGGATTACCGCAGCGCACGGGCGTGGCTGCGGCGACACGGCCCTTCTTTGCGCTAAATCGTTGAGCTGCTTGGAGGACCGCGAAGTCGGGCGGTCTCGCACACCCGCCTGTAGCGAGCGCGCACAGGTGGCGGACTGACACGAGCGTCGTTCGCTGTCCTACAAACGTTAAAGCCGCCATCAAGTTCCGACGATACAGAGGTTTAAGCAGAATGCCCGAATGCGTGCGCGGGGCGGGCGGTTTGGAGCCAGCCCTGCTCGTTTCGGGACCGCGTCACGCGATTCACGTGTGCGCCTGAGGAATAGAACCCAGATGCAGAACCAACGCCCACGGTTGCTCGTGGTCGACGATGACCGCGCGATTCTCACGCTCATTGGCACCATCGCGCTGGCCGAAGGCTTCGACGTGGCGACCACGACCAACGGCGAAGACGCGATGAAGCAGCTGCGGCAGCGTCCCGCCGAGCTCGTGCTGCTCGACCTGCGGATGCCCGGCATTACCGGCCTCGACGTGCTGCGCTCGATTCGCGACGTCAGCCCGAAGTGCAAGGTCGTCCTGATGACCGGCTTCGCCACCATCGACAGCGCGGTGGAAGCGGTCAAGCTCGGCGCGCTCGATTACCTCACCAAGCCGTTCGACCTGCAGCGTCTGCGCCAGCTGCTCGCCACGGTGCGCGATGAAGCCGCGCAGCGGCGCGAGGTGCTGACGCTGGAAGGCGACCTCGCGCAGCGGCTCGAGTTCTGCGGCATGGTCGGACGCGGTCCGGCGATGCAGGAAGTCTTCGGGTTGATTCGCCGTCTGGCGCCGCACGTGCGGACGGCGCTCATCTCTGGCGAGACGGGCACCGGCAAGGAGCTGGTCGCGCGCGCGCTGCACAAGCTCGGGCCGCGGAGCTCGAAGCGGTTTGTGACGGTCAACTGCTCGGCGGTGGTCGAGACGCTCTTCGAAAGCGAACTGTTCGGTCACGTGCGCGGGGCGTTCACCGGCGCGACGGAACACAAGGCGGGGCTGTTCGAGACCGCCGACGGCGGAACGCTGTTCCTCGACGAGGTCGGCGAGCTTCCGCCGCCGGTGCAGGCGAAGCTGCTGCGCGTGCTCGAAGAAAGCGAGGTGCAGCGCGTCGGATCGCTGGAGCCGCGCAAGATCGACGTGCGCGTGGTTGCCGCCACCAACCGCGACCTGCTCACCGAAGTGGCCGCCGGCCGGTTCCGCAACGACCTCTACTACCGCCTCAACATCGTCGACATTCGTCTGCCGAAGTTGAGCGAGCGGCGTGAAGACATTCCCTATCTGACCGCCGCGTTCGTGCGCGGCTTCTCGCAGCGCTTCAACAAGCCGCTCGTCGGACTGACGCCCGGCGCCGAACGGATGCTGCAGGAAGCGGCCTGGGACGGCAATGTGCGCCAGCTGCGCAACGTGATCGAGCGCGCGTGCATCCTCGCGGAAGGCGACTTCGTCAGCGAAGGCGATCTGTCGGGCAGCATGCAGGAGCAGCGGCTCGTCCCCGCGGCGGCCGCGGCGTCTGCGGCCCTGCCCGGCGCCGCACGCGGCGAGAGCAGCCCGGCGCCGCTCGTCGAGGTCGAACGCGAGCACATCATTCGCACGCTGCAGCAGGTGCGCGGCAACAAGGCGGTCGCCGCGCGGCTGCTCGGCATCAGCCGGCGTGCCTTCTACCGTCAACTCGAGCGTCACGGACTGCATCAGCGGATTCCGATGTCGACGCGCACCAACGAACCTGTTTCGTCCTAACGAGCCGGGGATAACCGCGTGATCGAATTCGGATCGCAGTCGCCATCGCCGCGTCGCAGTCGTATTCTCGTCGCCGACGACACGGACAGCATTCGTGCGCTGTATCGGAAGCTTCTGGCCACCGACGGCCACCAGGTCATTGACGTCGGTGACGGCGAGGCCGCGCTCGCGGCCATGCAGAAACATCACCCCGACGTCGTCCTGCTCGACGTGACAATGCCGCAGATCGACGGCCTCGAGGTGTGCCGCCGTGTCAAATCGGATCCGGCGACGCGGCTGACGCCCGTCGTCCTCGTCACCGGTCTCAGCGATCTGGAGCACCGCATCAAAGGGATTGAAGCGGGCGCCGACGACTTCCTCTCGAAGCCGGTGCATCCGCTCGAGCTGCGGGCGCGGGTCGCCTCGCTCTCGCGGATGAAGCAGCTGCTCGACGCGCTCGATTCCGCGGAGGCGGCATTCATGACGCTCGCGCTCACCATCGAGGCGCGGGACCCGATGACCAACGGCCACTGCGAGCGCCTCGCGCGTCACGCGCTCGCGCTCGGTCACGCGCTTGGCGTGAGCGAGACCGATCTGCAGGCGCTGCACCGCGGCGGCTACCTGCACGACGTTGGCAAGGTCGGCATCCCCGATGCGGTACTGCTCAAACGCGGTCCGCTGACGGCGGCGGAGTTCGAGCTGATGAAGAAGCACCCGGACATCGGCGACTCGCTCTGCGCGCCGCTGCAGTCGCTGCGCAACGTGCGGCCGATCATCCGGTGTCATCACGAGCGGCTCGACGGCAGCGGGTATCCGCAGGGCCTGCGCGGCGACGAGGTGCCGCTGCTGGCGCAGATCGTCGGCATCTGTGATGTCTACGATGCGGTGACCTCGAATCGGCCGTATCGTCCGGCGCTGTCGTCGGAAGACGCGGCGCGTCACCTGCTGCAGGACGCGGCCAACGGCAAGTTCCTCCGCGACCATGTCGAAGCGTTCCTGATCGTCGCGGGCGTCGCGGCCGCGGCCTTCTAGGATGCCGATGAAGACGACCAGTCAGGAGCCGATCCGGCTGCAGATCATCGACGCAGACGACGAGACGCGCGCGCTGATCACATTGCTGCTGCGCGCCCACACGGGGCGCGACTACGTGGTCGAGCGCGCGGGTCGCGACGACAGGTTTGCGGGGATGCCCGCCACCGCCAGCGAAGCGGAACGCCGCGTGTCCGAGGCGCTGCGTGAGAGCGAGGCGCAGCTGGCCGCGGTGCTCGCGGACCGCGAGCGGCTGGAGCGCCAGTTCTACCAGGCGCAGAAGATGGAAACCGTCGGCCAGCTCGCCGGCGGCATCGCGCACGACTTCAACAACATGCTGACGGCGATCGTCGGCTTCGGTACGCTGGTGGCGGAGCAGGTCTCGGAGAACGAAGCCGCGTCGCGCAACACCGAGGAGATTCTGGCCGCCGCCAACCGCGCCTCCGCGTTGACGAGACAGCTCCTCGCGTTCGGCCGCCGGCAGGTGCTGCATCCGACGCGCGTCAACCTGAACGACACGGTGCAGGCGCTCGCCGGGATGCTGCGTCAATTGATCGGCGAGAACATCGACCTCCGCATCGTCTGCTCTCCGCACCTGCCGCCGATTCGCGCCGACTTGAGCCAGCTCGAGTCCGCGCTGGCGAACCTCGTCATCAACGCCCGCGACGCGATGCCGCGCGGCGGCCGCCTGACGATCGAGACCGCGGACGTGACGCTCGACGACGACTATTGCGCGACGCACGTCGGCGTGCGGCCCGGGCGATACGCGCGACTGTCGGTGAGCGACAACGGCATCGGCATGTCGCAGGATATCCAGACGCGCATCTTCGAGCCGTTCTTCACGACGAAGGAGCCCGGCAAGGGATCCGGCCTGGGCCTGTCGACGGTCTACGGCATCGTCAAGCAGAGCGGCGGCAACATCTGGGTGTACAGCGAAGAGGCGCTCGGCTCGACGTTCAAGGTGTACTTGCCCGTCGATCCAGGCGAGCAGCCGCTCGCGGGGCAGATCGAGCCGGCGCGCGGGCACTGGTCGAAGGGGACGGAGACCGTGCTGCTCGTGGAAGACGCGCCGATGATCAGGCGCCTGGCGCGGGAAATCATGCTGCGCGCCGGCTACACGGTGATCGAAGCGGGCGATGCGGAGCAGGCGCTGTTGCTCGCGAAGAAGCAGGGGCGCATCGATCTGTTGCTGACCGACCTCATCATGCCAGGTCCGAGCGGCGTCGAGCTGTCCGAACAGCTGCGCGCGTCGCGTCCCGGCGTGCGCGTGCTCTACATGTCGGGCTACACGGACAACGCGATCGTGCGCAACGGGATG
>QHWQ01000428.1 GCA_003222635.1 Acidobacteriota bacterium
AGGATGTCTCGATGGTGTTTCGGGTGAGCCCCGAACGAGGCGTCGAGCCGTACCTCGGTGCCTGGGGCCACATGCTGGCCGCGAGCGCTGACCTCGTGGACATGACGCACAACCATCCGATCACCGCAGCTGATTCGTCAGGCGGTGCCGGGAAGGACATCCAGTTCAACATGGCATTTCCGCGTGCCGGCGTGTACCGCGTCTGGGTGCAGTTCCAACGCCTGGGCGTCGTGAACACGGTCGCCTTCAACGTTCCAGTCGAGGAAGCTCTCCAGTAGCACCGCGTTCCGACATCGCGTTTTTCCGGGGACCTCCTCCTTGACAACGCGCGGACGACCATTCAGGATGCGGTCTCGTTCACCGGCTCACCATGAGCTCGTAGCCAACGACCGACGGGGTTCCAGGGGAGTTCTGCAGACCATGGACGCGCCGAAGGCGACCATTTGGCGCGAACGAGCTGCAGACTCTCCCCTGACAACCAGACCTGACTTGCGCGCAGGAGAAGCGTCATGCATAGGTGCGCTCTTATCGGCATCATCACTGCGTCGATGCTGCTGCGGCCAGGCACGACGTCGGCACAGGACGTCACGAGCGGCAATGTCACGGGCGTGGTGCGCGATGCGTCTGGCGCCGTGCTTCCTGGCGTGACGGTGGAAGCCGCCAGTCCAGCGCTGATTGAGAGGGTACGCACCGTCGTCACGGACGGCGCGGGCGTCTACCGCGTGGTCGACCTGCGGCCAGGCGTCTATGCCGTGACATTCACGCTGGCCGGGTTCAAGACGGTTCGGCGTGAGGGCATCGAAGTGTCGACGGGATTTTCCGCCACCGTCAATGCGGATCTCAGCGTCGGAACACTGGAAGAGACGATCACCATTACGGGAGCGGCGCCGATTGTCGATGTCCACGGCACGGTGCAGCAGCAGGCGTTCACCGGGGATACGTTGAAAGCGCTTCCACTGGGGAAAAACGCGGGAGCGACGGCGACGCTGCTGCCGGGTGCATATCCAAATACGCTGGCCGCCCAGGACGTCGGCGGAATGAAAGGCGAACAGGCGCAGCAGTTCACGATTCATGACGCCGACGTCAGCGTCCAGATGCGCGACGGGATGGTGTACGCAATCCCGCAAGGCACCGGCAATCTGTACAGCGCCATCAATCCTCAGTTCTCGCAGGAAGTCGTCGTTCAGATGGTAGGAGGACTGACGGCCGAAGCCGTCGGCTCGGGGCTTCAGCTCAATTTCGTTCCGAAGGATGGCGGCAACACGTTCAAGGGATCGATCCTGACGGATTTCGGCCACAGGAAGCTGCAAGGCAACAACATCAACGACAGCCTTCGCGCGCGCGGCGCGACCGTTCCGGCGACCATCAGGAAGTCAATCAGCCTCAATTGGCTCACACGCTCTTCTATGCACCCGATCTCAGCCAGCCGGCGTACGAACTGAGCTGGTTTTCCGAGCAGAGTCTCCGTCTGACGTGGCAGGCATCAGCGAAGAACAAGATTACGCTGACCGGTCGGATCGAGCCGGGGTGCACGTGCTACAACGGAATCCTCTCGGGCACCCGTGCGCCCGAAACGGTTTCAGACATTCACTCATGGCCTTTCGTGGCCGTGCAGGGTGGATGGACCCGTCCGGCGACCAATCGTGTGCTGCTCGAAGCGCAGACGCTGATTCTCGATGGAACGGCGCGCTACACGCGGCCCGACGCCGGCGACAACTACGCGGTGTTCGACAGAACGACCGGCTTCTGGCACGGTGCCCCGGGGCTGAATCTCGCTCCGGCGAGCGCCACCGGCGTGCAGTATTGGGGCACGCGCAACGTGAACGGGTCCATCTCGTACGTCACCGGCTCGCATGCCGCGAAAGCGGGGGCTCAGTTCCGGGTGACACTGCTCGACGGGTTCGCGAACATCAATCATGACGTCAGCTACAACTTCATTGGCCAGGCACCGCAATCGATCACGTACTGGGCGACGCCATACGAGAACAACACGAAGCTGACGCAACTGGGCCTCTTCGCCCAGGATCAGTGGGCCATTAGAAGGCTCACGCTCAACCTGGGACTGAGGCTCGATTACGCCAACGGACACATTCCCGCACAGCACCTGGGCGCCGGTGCATGGGTGCCCGCTCGTGACTTTGCACCGGTCGACTCGGTTCCGAACTGGAAAGACCTCGATCCGCGCTTCGGCGCATCGTACGACCTGTTCGGCAACGGCCGGACCGCGCTGAAGGTGGCGCTCGGACGATTCGTGCCGCTGCTGCCGAACAACGGGACGATCGTCACCGCGAACAATCCCGTCAATGCGATGGTGACGAGCGCGACGCGAACCTGGACCGACAACGGGGATTACATTCCGCAGCCAAACGAGCTCGGACCCATTTCGGCAACCGACTTCGGGTCATTGCGTGTGACGACGCGTTATGCCGACGAGGTGCTGAGGGGCTTCGACGTCCGTCCATACAGCTGGCAGGGTTCGGCATCCGTTCAGCATCAAATCAGGCAGGGGCTCGGGGTCAACGTCGCCTATTTCCGCACCCAGTACGGAAACTTCATGGCGACCGACAATCAGTTGGTGACGCCGGGTGACTATGATCAATTCTGCATTCCCGAGCCGGCGGACTCGCGGTTGCCCGACGGCGGT
>QHWQ01000176.1 GCA_003222635.1 Acidobacteriota bacterium
CTTGCCACCAGCGGCATCACGGTGTCGATCGCCGGCACCAATATTTCGACGACCGTCGATGGCCAGGGCGACTTCACCCTGACCAACGTGCCCACGGGGACGGTGACGCTGAACTTCACCAGCCCTGGCGCGAGTGCGACGATCACGCTGAGCGGCATCGGACCTGACGACAAGGTCCAGATTTCCGTCACGCTCAACGGAACGACGGCGCAGGTCGATTCCGAGCATCATTCGGCGCCGGACAACGGCAAGCGCGAGTACCAGGGCCGCATCTCGTCCATCGATGCCGGCGCAAAGTCCTTCCAGATTCCGGGTATCACGGTGAAGACCACCGCCACGACGACGATCCGCCATGGCAACAAGGACGTGCCGTTCACGGATCTCAAGGTGGGCGATCACGTCCAGGCGAAGGGCTCGAAGGACGGCGCGACGCTCATGGCGACCGAAATCAAGGTCGAACAGGACGGCGAGGGTGATGACGGCAACGACCATAATCAGCCGCCGGCGACCACAACGCCGGTCACGTTGACGGGCACCGTCTCGGGCTCGACCGGGACGTGTCCGACAGTGACGTTCATGGTGCAGAGCACCAAGGTGACCGTCAACAACGCGACGACGTATCCACAGACGTCCTGCGCCGACGCCACGAAGAACACCGCGTCGGTCAAGGTGACCGGCACGAAGCAGAGCGACGGGTCGGTGCTCGCGACCAGCGTGTCGGTCACGACGCCGGCGACAACGACAACGACGCTGACGGGCGCCATCTCGGGTTCGACGGGCACCTGTCCGAGCGTCACGTTCACGGTGCAGAGCACCAAGGTGACCGTGAACAGTACGACGACGTTCCCGTCGACGACCTGCGCCGATGCGACGAAGAACACGGCGAACGTGAAAGTCACCGGCACCAAGCAGACTGACCTCTCGGTGCTGGCGACGAGCGTGTCGTTGGCTCAGTAATCCAGGCGCTACCCGACGGGCGAGCGGTGGCCATCGAGCCACCACGCCCAGGCAACGATCACCGCCGCCCCCGCGATCCCCGCGACCACAATCGCGATGACGCTCGGGGGTGGCGGCCCGGCCGCGCTCGCCACATAGATCGCCAGCAGGAAGCCGGCGAGGGCGGAGAGTCCCCACCGGCCGATCGCATCGCGGGCGCGCGTTGCGCGCGCATAGATCCAGATGCCGGCGAAAAACATCACGACCTCGACCGTGATCGTCGCCGGCACCGAGTTCCACAACCCAAGACCAAATTTCGAACTACCCGGATAGAGCGGCATGTCCGGCCAGTTGCGTGATCCAATCGAGCACCCAGGGAATGTGAGTACGGATAGGACACGAAATCGAGCGGCGTGAACGCCGTGATGCCCGGCGGGATGCGCACCTGCTCGATGCCGAGCGCCACGAGGACGGGCCAGATGATGTCGGCCAGCTGCGCGGCGGCAAACAGGATCGCGAGCGACAGCCGCGGCGCGGCGCGCTTCGCGGCGAAGCCCAGGGCAAAATGCCCGATGAACATTCGCCGCGCCCCCTACACCGTTCTTATTTGCGATCGCCCGCGGGCGGAAGCTTCTTGCCGTTCCCCGTCGTCGGGACGACCGGCTGCGCGGTCCGGTTCGGCGTCGGCTCGACCTTGCCCACGCGATGGATGCTGCCCGAATCGACGGTCTTGCCGGTGTCGGTCAGCGCCTGGTAATACATGTCATCGCCGACGATCTCGACGAGCATGAACGTATAGCCGGTATCGAACCCCGCCGCCTCGAATTCCGACGGCGTGATGTTCCCCTCGCGCAGCTTCGCGGAGCTCCCCGTGATGAAGTACGCGATCCCCTTCTGCGGCTTGATCCGCTCGTAGAAGTGCTCGTGCCCGGTCAGCACGACGTTGATGCCGTACTGCACGAAGAGTGGCTCGAGCTGCGTGCGCAGGGTCTCGTCGGATCCGTGGGTCTCGCCGGATGAGTACGGCGGGTGGTGGAAGAAGGCAATCTTCCATTCCGATCCGCTCATCTTCAACTGGTCCTCGAACCACTTCAGCTGCTTGTCGTCCATATAGGTGCTGTCGAGCGCGAAGAACCGAAGCCCATCGGCCGGCTTGAAGGTGTAGTAGCGCTCGCCGCCCATGTTGAACGGCTTGTAGAACCGCTCGCTCGGATCGTCGTGGTTGCCGAGCGCGGCGTAGAACTTCACGCCTCCGTCGAGCAGCGGCTTGTACGGGAGTGCGAACTTGTTGTCGTAGTCCTTGGCGGAGTTGCCGCCATAGAGGTTGTCGCCGACCATGATGACGAAGTCGAACGGGAACGCCCCGCGCTGCGCCGTCAGCTGTTTGGCCACGGCGAGCTGGTGATTATCTCCGGTTCCGGTATCGCCAATCACGGCGAACTTGATCGACCCCTGCTTCATCGGCAGCGTCAGCTTCGCGTTCTGCGCGGTCACTCCGGCAGCGACCACGACGAGCATCAGCACGAACAGCAGCAATACGCGGCGCATGATCTCCCCCTGTCCTTACTGAATCGCGTTAGGCACGAAGTCGACGATGATGTTCGCATCGACGTCGCGAATGATCAGGTTCTTGTTGATGATGCGGTACTCGAGCTCCGGCGGGAGCTTCGGCAGGTTCATCAGCACCTGTGGCGGCGTCGACGGCAGCGGCGTGTCAGGCGGGTAGGTGGCGTTCACTTTGAGCACGACCGGCTTTCCGCCCTCTTCCTTCCGCTCCTCCGTGTTCTCCTTCAGTTGATCCTTGACGTCGGCTTTAACCGCCTTGGCGCTGCCCGACGTGCCCTGCGCCGCGGGCCCCTGTACGACCGGATACATCAGCCGGCGGAACTTGTTCTGGATTTCAGGCGTCAGGATGTCGCCCGCCTTCGCGGTCGCGCGAGCCGCGCGAATCTTCGCGCCGAGCGCCTCCTGCGCGGCCTTGATCTTCGCCGCATCCTTCGTTTCCTTCTGCGGCGGCGCGCCCTTCTTCGCGTCGCGGTGAACCGCCATGTAGGCGTCGACGCGCTTCTGGAAGTCCGCGAGGACGAGCGCGTCGGGATTCGCGTGCTCCTCGGCGGCCTTCTCGCGCGTGGTTGCTGAAATCTGCGGCTTCGGTGGCTTGGGCGTCGCCTTCTGCGCGACGACAGGCGTCGCGGTGAGCAGACATGCGAGGCCCAGCCCGACAGATAAACGGATGGCGTCCATCTGGTTCCTCCAGAAGGACGTCACGTTCACGTTACGTGCCCGTCGACGGATTGGAACTCGACCGTTATCCGCAGGCGTCGATATTGCCGAAGTGATCGACCTCGCGCGTCCAGCCCTCGCGTCCGAGGGCGTCGCGCACCTTCGCCCACCAAACGACGTCAGGCTGCTCGAGCACTGTCATCGCGCACTCGTCGGAGCTCTGCTGCTCGCCCGTGCAGTAACCGGGGCCTGCGGGGATGTACTGCTCGTCTGTGACGCCGTTGACCCAGATCTTCCAGTCGCCGCCGGGGAGATGACGCAGCAAATAGATCGGCTCGCCGGCCGCCACAGTGGTGCGTTTGCTACCCACTGTGACCTGACGCTTCGCCGTCGCGCGTCCCACCTTGGTCGTCGTCACGACGCCCGTCAGCGCGGTCACCGTATCGTCGAGCGCGGCATGGAAGGCGACGGGCGAATCGTCACGCCTGTCGGCGTGCAGATCGGTCGCCCACTCGACCGACCAGTCGCGGTAGGTGCAGCACTGAAACGGACAGGCGCCCTCTTCATCGAATGGGATCGGCGGACCCGCCTGCGTCTTCCCGCAGGCACACAGCACGAGCGCGGCAAGCAGCAGCAGGCGCTTCATCGGCATATCACTGGTCTCGGCATCGGATAATGCCAGCGGCGGTTGCCCGCCGACACGAACTGATTCTCGTTCAGCCGCCCGCCGCGGTCCCGCAGCCAGGCGACGACAGATTCGCGCAGAATCGGCGAGCCGTCCGGATTCCTGACGTCGCCGACGGGACCCGCGGGCGCCATCACGCCGTCGCCGCCGCCGGCAACGAAGTCGCTCGTCACGATGGTCAGCTTTTCGTCGGCCCGGATCGTTGCGCCGGACGATCGCGTGAGGACGACCCGCAGGTGGGCGCCTTCGCACTTCGCGTCAACCGTGAAGCCGGCGATCGGCAGAATCTCCGTCGGCGCCGCGGTGCGCGTGAGGTTGTACGAAATGATGCGCGTCAACTGATCGCCGGTCAGCGTCGTCATCACGAGGCGGTTGTCGAACGGATATACCTCATAAACGGCGCCGTAGGTAAGAGGTCCGCCCGGCAAATCCATGCGCAGGCTTCCGCCGTTGCCGAACGCCACGTCCGCTCCGCGCACCGATGCGAGCATGCCGTCGGTGATCAAGTCCGCCAGCGCGGTCTCGTCCTGCTGGTTGCCGCGCGGAAACGGCGTCTCGAGGAACACGCCGAGCGGCTGCGTCTTCACCGTCATCGCTTTCGTGACGGCAGGCGCGAGCACGGCATTCGTGGTGGCGTCCGGCGTCACCACACGGCTCTCGTAGCGGCCGGCGACCACGTCCTGCGGCTGGAAGATGTGCTTCGCGACGACGACGCCGGACGATCGGTTGACGCTGAAATCGACGCGCGAGAACGAGCGTCCATTCGCATACGCCTCCACGATCGGGATGCCTGCGACGTCCTGCGCCATCGCCTGATGCGTGTGCCCGGCAGCGATCAAATCGACCAGACGGGCAGGCAGCGCGCGCGCGACGCCCATGATCTCCTGCATCTGGTCGCACGACGCGAGGTCTTCCGGATCGTCGAGCCTGCTGCATCGTCCGCCGGCATGCGCCATCACGATGACGACCGTCGCGCCGCTGGCGCGAAGCGCCATTGCTTCACGCGTGATCGCCGGCGCAAGCGGAGCGAACGTCAGGCCGACGACGTTGGCGCCAATCGTCTGGGCCCGCGTATCAATCGTCGTGACGCCAACCAGCCCCACCTTCACGCCCCGTACGTTCACGATGGTCGAAGGCTTGACGTTGGGCCATGCCACCGGCTTGCCCGTGGAATCGTCGATGGTGTTGGCGGCGAGAAACGGAAACCGCGCCTGCGCGGCGCGCG
>QHWQ01000045.1:0-1700 GCA_003222635.1 Acidobacteriota bacterium
TTCGAGCCGCGCAGGGGAGGCGCGGAGACGATGTATCCCGAATACATCGCGACGATGCGGACGTTCAGGAAACCAACCGGGCGCATGCCGGGAGCGACGGAAAGCGAGCGATGAATGATGTATAAAGGGTCGCCATAAGCCGCCTTCGCGCTGCGCGCTTCGGCGCCCAAGCGCTTGCGTGTGTTTTTACAATGCTGTTGAGCGCACTGGTGTTCGGGCAGGCGTCGTTCAACACCATCTGAAGTACGGCGATCCGGTCATCATCACCGCCAACCCGTCGCGCACGCCGAACGATCACAAGCTGCACATGCTCACGCTGAAGCGCACCTTCGACGGATTCGACTGGGGTACGCGGCCAGGTGAGGTGATCGCACTCGAGCCATGACCACGTCGCGGATTCTGGTCGTCGCGGTCACGGCTCTCGCGCTCGTGGCGGGTGAGGCGGGTAAGGCGGGTGGGGGCAGCGCGCCCGCGCGCAGGGACCGCCGCCGACACCAAAGTCAGATTCCGCCATCGACATCACCGGTACGTGGACCGCGGTGATCACGGAGGACTGGGCGCTGCGGATGGTGACGCCGAAGAAAGGCGACTACACGCGCGTGCCGATGACGCCCGCGGCGAGACAGATCGCCGACGCGTGGGATTCCGCGAAGGATGACGCGGCAGGCGGGCTGCCCGGACGGCTACGCATTAGCTGGGCGGACGATCAGACGTTGAAGATGGAGCTCGAGGCGGGCGACCAGACGCGCACGTTCCACTTCAACGCGACGACGGCGGCCGAGCCGTCATGGCAGGGAGCTTCGCGCGCAGAGTGGCAGTACACCGTCAACCCGCCGCGCAGCGGCGAGCTGAAGGTCGTGACCAATCGCCTGCGTCCTGGATATCTGCGAAAGAACGGCGTGCCCTACAGCGCGAACACGTCGATGATCGAGTACTACCATCGCATCACCGCGCCGAACGGCGACGTGTGGCTGACGGTCGTCGCGGAGATCGTCGATCCCGAAAATCTCCGCGAGCCGTTCGTGCAGAGCACGCGTTTCAAACGACTCGCCCCCAACGCCACATTTAAGCCGGAGGCGTGCGAGGCTCGATAACAAATCCTCTTCTCAGGCTGTGGCGAATCGACCTACTTCTCGACGTGAAATATCGTGCGGTCCTTATCCACCCCGGCAACCGGCGCTTCGGCATCCCAGTACGTGACATAGTCTTTCGTCGCTATAACCCCTTCGACGATCCCATTGGGCGCTCCGGGCCCATGGCAGCCAATGCCGAGGATGCCGCTGCTTCCGTCCGAATACTGGATCAGCAGGACCGCATTCCCGTTGGCAGCCCGACTCTGGTCACCGATATTGTCATTGAGCGACCCGGGCGTTTGATAATTCGCGAATTGCCAATTCGCGAGTCTCGTCACCCAGTACGTCCCGCTTCCGGTCGGCACCCCGGCGCTATTAAATGTCTGCCAGGTTCCGCCACCCGTGACAGCACCGGACGTTCCGCCGCTGCCGGGAGAGACGAACGTTCCAGAACCGGTGAGCTTGATCTTCAGGAAGGTGGCCGGTGTCGGCGCGTTTCGCGCGTACGCGTATGCCTCCCCGCCCTCGCTGACGGTAAATGGCACTGTGGTGAAGTCGAGGTGCACGATGTCCCAGCGGACATGCTCTGCCTGAGCGTGCACAACTCCGAGACCGATCGTTGTCCCT
>QHWQ01000045.1:1782-12592 GCA_003222635.1 Acidobacteriota bacterium
AAAACACCGCCGAAGCGGCACCACCCATTGACCTCGGTCGAGGGGGTGCACGATGGGTTTGCCGGATTCCAGAATGGCGTCCTGAAGTGAATATCAAACCGATCACCGGTGTTGCCGTTGTCCACGGCGATCGCGAGGAAATCGTGCTCGACGTCCTCGACTTCGTTGCCGCCCACGTGGGTGATGGATCGCATTCTTCCCCGAGCCGTGATGATCCCGGTTTGATGGTTCGCCTGATACCGAAAGGGGCCTTTCGCATACATGAGCATCGCGAACGGACCCGAAGTGCCGGGCGGGGTGGAGAACGTGCCCACGCCACAGCTCACCATTTGGCGGTTGATCGTAAAGTTTGAAATCTGGTTGGCGACCGACGCGTCTGAATAAGTCCCGACACCTTCGTCTTTGAGATCGTTTGGACCCGCATAGCCAACGATGGCGGACACTCCGACGAGAGCGAGTGCAATCAACAACGCGCGCTTCATGTCGTTCTCCTGAAAAAGAATAGAGGTTCGGACGACAACGTGTTCGTGGTGCAGGTCGCGACACCGCGCTTGGCGCCAGGAGCGCGCGACGTGCAAGCGTGGTACCGGAGGAAAAATTCAGCGATCGTCGACTGCTACTCCGTTGTCGTTGAGTAATACCAGCCTGCTTGCGCCGTCCGAGTGCAATACACAACGTCCGGTACGCACGCCGGTCGAGATGATTCTTGATGCCCGGCTGCAGCCGCAGCGTCGACCGCAGACATTCGACCCGGGAGATAATCGCTAGTAATCACGGCGCTGCGGTGCCGTTGAGGTATGTCTCTGTTTTTTCCCAGACTACGCGGCCTATCTGCCGACCGAGGGCGCGCCCTGCCAGATCGCCCTGCTCGAAATGGATCCCCCCGTAGCGCCGCGAGATGCCCGCCTGGTCCGCGGCTTCCGAAAAGGTTGTCCACGACAGCGTGATGTCGTGCGCGGGTACCGTACCCGGCTCGATATTCGAAGACCCTGCGGCGATCGTGACCGACGCGCCCAAGTCATCGCTGCCTGTGAATGATTTGAGGATTTCCGCACTCGCGGCGCTGAAGGTGCTGTGCCCCGAGACATATTCAGCAAATGGTGGAGTCGGGATGTACGTCTGAAAGTGCTCTCCCGTAATGAGTTGGGTTCCCTGATAGGGGCCTGCCCATGCCCTGATCACCTTTCCGGCGTAGAGGAAGCGGACTGCACTCACCGGTCGTACGTAATCGTAGAAACGCTTGCACTCCCACACGGCGATGCTCGTATCCAACAGTGCGTTCCCTAAAGCGAAAAACAACTTGACATCCTGATCGAGCGTATGCTCGTCGCGCTCGGATATGAACTGTGCGAAGCGGTTCCAATGACCCGGTGGTGTTTCGGTCGCCGGGCCATCTGCCCAATATTCGGCGATGACTTTTTTCCAGTCATCCAGATCAGCACTGAGGCGCACAATCGCCCCCGCCTGCTCGCGATAGCCGCCGCGCGGATACAGTGCCGGCCGATCCGGCAGGAACGCGGTACTCGAATCCAGCGCGAACGGAATCACGAGACCCCAGTGGGGAGCAAGAAATTTCTGCGCGGTCCCATCACCGTTGCGCAACGGCTGCCACCGGTTCGGATCGCTGAGAATTTCCGGGTCGTTTACCGACGTATAACCCGTGTAGTCGGAGTACGCACCTGGATGGAGGTCCCCGAGTTGGTTCGATCCGTCGTCATGTCGATAGGCAAGGACGGCTGCGGCCGTCACGTTCCCGACTCCGGAAGGCTTCTTAATATTCGAGGACCTGTTGTCAGGGTCGAAGCCCAAGCTCGTCATCAATGGGTCGAATACATCGGCTTGCTGAGACGGAAAGAGATCGACGAGGGCGCGGTAAGCGGCATAGCTGACGGCTTCCTGTTTGTTTGCGAGGGTGCGCTCTCTCGGCGGACGCCGAAGTGCTGCCCCGTAGCGCGTCCCGACCGCCGCCGAATCGTACGCCGCCCAGGCGTCGTACATACTCGTATGAACGATGGCCAGCGCGCGCGCTGAAAACACGGGAGCAAATCTTGTATTGCGCACCGCCTGAAGGAGCGCGCTGTTCCACTGAAGTACGACGTTTTGCTGAGCCGAGGTAGTTCGAACAGCCGCTGGACCGATTAACAGACAGCAGGCGATGGTTCCGCATAATCTTGCCTTCGATCTCTTGCAAGACTCCTTCAGATTCATAGGACTCTCCTCAAGACCGAAACCCGCGAATGGCGACCAGAGAGCGCGTGTCGCGCTCTCGCCAAGCGCGTCCAGAATCGCCGACGCTGGTCCAAGACGCCCTCGAAGCCATCCTCGTCAGCCGGACCGCGATCGAAGGCACGCATGCGTCGCCCTCGAATGCACCGGCGAGAGTCGTCTCAGCGTGTGCAGATGATAATGTCAATCACGTTGCAGACGTTCCGAGATCGAATCGGAGATGTCGCCTTTTGGGTTTTGGGATTTTCTATTGGCCGCCCACTCCGGTCGTGTGAGGCGGCACCGGGTATAGCCGCATCCCGTGGAACTCGTTGTTGTACATCGTCGTGTAGCGGATGCCCTTGCCGTCCTTGTCCACCCACGAGAACGAGGTCTGGAACAACGTTGCCGGCGCAGCGTTCTTCGGCACCGTCGCTTCGGCGATATACAGCTTCATCTCGTGCATCGCCACGTAGGCGTAGGTGCGTGAACCATCCACGGTGTTGGTGAGCTGAATCTCGTTGCCCTCGACCATGTCGTGCTGGCTCCACGTCAGGTCGGTCAGCTTCACGTTGTCGCGCTGAATCAGCTGCTTGGTGTCGTACTCCCGTGACCGCGTAGTGCTCCTTGCCGCGATCGACGCTGTAGACGCGGCCGGGCAGCTTGAAATTCTGCTGCGACGTAAACGTGATCTCTTTCACGGCCGGCGGCGCGGGGAAATAAATTTTGAAGCCGTCCTGCGTGTTGACGTACTCGTCCTCCTGGGCGGACGCGAGACCGGAGGCCGAGAGGACCAAGGCGAGAACACAGGTCATGGTGCGCATCACACCCTCCTCCGTGAAAGAGCCGGACGGGATACGTTGTATCATCTGCCGCTCTTCCAACCAAGCGGTCCCCGTCAGGGAGGCCAGTATGAACCGTATCCTGTGGGCGTTCGCGATCCTTCTCGTTCCAGTACTTGTGTACGCGCAAGAAGCGACCGTGACGGGCACGGTCGTCGATCAGACCGGCGGCGTCCTGCCGGGTGTCACCATCACGGCGCTGCACGAAGCGACGGGCAACACGTTCGTCGCCGTGACCGATGAACGCGGCGTGTTTCGGCTGCCCGTGCGCGTCGGCACGTACCGCGTGACGATGGAGCTGCAGGGATTTGCCAACGTCGCGGAACGCTTCGAGGCGCTCGTCGGCCAGACGCTCACACTCAACGCGCAGATGCGGCCCTCCAGCGTGCAGGAGTCGGTGACGGTCACCGGCGAAGCGCCGCTCATTCAGACGACATCGTCAACGCTCGCAGGAAACATCGATCCGCGGCAGACGAGGGATCTGCCGGTGAACGGCGGCAACTGGCTCGACCTGTCGCTGCTCGCGCCCGGCAATCGATCGAACGGCGCGGATACCAATACGCCGACCGCGCGCAATCGATTCGACTACCAGCTGAACATCGACGGCCAGCAGGTGACCAACAATGGACGTTCCGGCGCGCAGAACCCGCGCGTGTCGCAGGAAGCGGTGGGCGAGTTCCAGTTCGTCGCGAGCCGGTGGGATGCGTCGCAGGGACGATCGAACGGCGTGCTCGTCAACGCGGTCACCAAATCCGGCACGAACACGAACAGCGGAAGCTTCTCGATCAGCGTCCGCAACGCGCGCTTCAACGCGCCCGACTTCGTCCAGAACCGCGTGCTGCCGTACTCGAACCAGCGCTTCAACGGCACCTACGGCGGACCGATCCGAAAGGATCGCGCGCACTACTTCGTCTACTACGAACGCGAGCGCGAGCCATCGACGATCACCTTCAACAGTCCGTACCCGGTGTTCAACGTCGATCAGAAGCGCGACGTGCTCGACTGGAACGGCGGCACGCGGCTCGACTTCCAGGTGGGCGCGCAGCAGCATCTGATGATCCGCGCCACCAAGTGGATTCGCACCGACCCCGCGTACGCTGGCCTCAACGGCGCGACGAGTCATCCGTCCGCGCAGGGCTATTCCTCCGCGAACTCCGACACGCTGTTCGCGACTTTCTCGAAGGTACTCGGCAACCGTGGGCTCAACGAGCTGAAGGCCGGCTTCACCGGCGCCGTCGAGCGCAACAAGAGCCTCGTCTCGTGGGACCATCATCCCCAGGCGGTCATCGCGGGCGTCACCAACGGCGCGCCGCGCATCAACTTCAACGGCTACAGCTTCGGCAACAACAACACGAACTGGCCGCAGACGCTCGGCCAGCAGGTGGTGTCGCTGCGCGAGGACTTCACGTACTCGTTCAACAGGAGCGGCCGCCACGACGTGCGCATGGGCGGCGAGTACCTGAACACGTTCTTCTATCTCTACAACTGCCGCCCGTGCGTCGGCATCTACGACGCGTCGACGGCTCGTCCGCCGGCGAACATTCAGCAGCTGATGCCCGTGTGGAACGATCCAGACACCTGGAATCTGAACGCGCTCAATCCGTTCATCCGCTCGTATCAAATCGGCATCGGTGAGTTCGGCGGGCAGGCGCGGCGCAATACGGTGGCGTCGTGGATCCAGGACGACTGGCAGATGACGCGGCGGCTGACGCTGAACCTCGGCCTCCGTTACGACCTGCAGCCGAACTCGTTCGCGAACTTCGTCGAGGTCTATCCGATTCTGAAAGGCGGACGGCCGAACGAGGCGACCGACTTCGGCCCGCGCGCGGGCTTCGCCTACACGCTGAACGATCGCACCGTCATCCGCGGCGGCGTCGGCCGTTACTACGGCCAGGTGATCGACAACCTCACGTCGTTCACGCTCTCGGCCGCGACGACGTTTGTCGCGCAGGTGTTCAACGACGGCCGTGGCGACTTCGCCACCAATCCGTTCAACGGCCCGCTGCCGACACTCGACGCGCTTCGCAAGTCCGGCATCGACCAGAGCACCGGCTCGGCGATCGCGTCGCCGTACATGTCGATGCCGTACAGCTGGACGTCATCGGTCGGCTTCCAGCGGCAGATCGGCAGCACGATGGCGCTGACGTCGGACTTCAACTTCAACGGCGCGCGCCACGAGCGGCTCACGCTGAACAACCTGAATCTCGCGTACAACCCCGCGACCGGCCTGAACTATCCGTTCACCGACGTCTCCCGCCGTCCGATTCCCGGCTGGGCGCTGACGCAGGTGTCGGTGAACACGGGACGCTCGAACTATCGCGGGCTCGAGAGCGCGTTCACCAAGCGGATGGCGAATCACTATCAGTACTCGGTGACCTACACGCTCGCGGGATTGTGGGACGACGATCCGCAGCCGTACGCGGTGGACTGCACGAAGGAGACGGCGCAGTCGTGGTGCACGATGGGTCCGCTGCCGTTTGCGGTCGCCGCGGATCTCGGCGGCGAGTACGGGCTGGCGACGTCCGATCAGCGCCATCGCGCGGTCTTCAACGGCATCGTCGAGCTGCCGCAGGGCTTTCTCGTCAGCGGTCTCTACTTCTATGGGTCGGGCGCGCGCTTCTCGCCGACCTCAGGCGGCGATCGCCGCGGCATCGGCAGCGCGACCGGCAGCCGTCTGCGCGCGGACGGCACGCTCGTGCCGCGCAACAGCTTCGTCGGTGAGGCGATTCACCGCGTGGATCTCCGGATCTCGAAGGCGTTCCCGATCGTGGGGCGGACGAAGATCGAGGGGTTCGTCGACTCGTTCAACCTGTTCAAGCAGAGGGCAGGGGGCAGGTTGCAGGAGGTGGCAGGGACCTGTTCCCTACTGCCACCTGCCCTCTGCCACCTGCCACCTACCGAGTGGCCGTCGCCACGCTCTTAATCAAAATCTTCTGCACGCGCCAGTTGTTCATGTCCGCGACGTAGACCGTGTTCTCGTTCGGGCACGCGAGGCCATGGGGCCAGTTGAACTGGCCCATCTCGTGGCCCGAGATGCCGAGCATGCCGAGGATCTTTCCGTCGAGCGACATCTTGTACAGCCGTCCCGGCTCCGAATCGACGACGAACAGATACTGCGTCGGCGTCGGCGTGATGCAGAGCGCCCACGGCGCGCTCTCGTCGGGCGCATTGGCGGGGACCGGCGCGAGCGTCGGATGGTGCTTCTTGTCGTACGGCGCATTGAGGAAGAGGAAGTACTTGAAGGTGCCGTCGGTGTCGAACACCTGGATGCGGCGGTTGCCGCGGTCGCCGACGTAGACGTTGTTGTTGCGATCGATCTGGATGTTGTGCGGGTTGTTGATGTTGCCCGGGTTCTCGTTGGCGTGATCGCCGCCGCGTCCGAACTGGCCCCACGACTTGATCCAGTTGCCGTTCTTGTCGAACTTCGCGATGCGGGAGTTGACGTAGCCGTCGCTGACGTAGATGTTGTCGTTGCTGTCCCACGCCACGTCGGTCGCGCCGTTGAAGGTCCCTTCACCCGCACGTGCGTCCGCCTGCGTCGGCCGCTCGTAGCGCCAGCTGTCGTAGCCTTCCGGCCGGCGTCCGAGATTCAGCACGACGCGCCACGCGGGACCGGGTGAGAACTTCATCGTGGAGTTCGTCCCTTTGTCGACAACCCAGAGATTGTCGTACTTGTCGAACCGCACCGAATGCGCGTAGCCAAGGCCGTAGACGCCCTTGCCGATCTCACCGATGTACTTGCCGCTCGAATCGAACTCGAGCAGGTTCGTCGTCGCGTTGCCGAAGAGCGGGCCTGACGTCGCGGTGCCGGGGTGATTCAAGACGACGACGGTCCCCTTCGAGTTGACGGCGACGCTGAGCACCTCGCCGAAGTTCATTCCCGCGGGCAGCTTGAGCGGGTCGGGGACCGACTCGAATTGCAGGATCGGCGCCCTGCTGTTGTCGACGGCAGGCCGCTGTTGCGCGTGGAGCGTCGTGGCGGCGGCCGCAGCAACCGCACAGGCAATCAGATGAGTACGTCGCACGGAACCCTCCTTAGAAATTGACCTGGACGCCGAATTTCACGAGGCGCGGCGCCAGAACCGTCTGCGCGTTTTTCCACTGCGGTCCGTAGCGCGTATTCAGCGCCAGCACGGAACCGGCATTCAAGATGTTGAACGCGTCGAGCGCCGGCTGCACGCTGGCGCGCCCGGCGCGGAAAGTACGGGTGAGCCGCACGTCGAGCTGATTGTTGCGCCCTTCGCTGAAGAGGCTGTTTGGCTGAATCAGTTCGATCGTCGTCGTGCTCGTGCACGTCGGGCGGCCCGCGCACGCGCCCACATTGCGGCCGAGCGACGGCAGAATCTCCGCGTTGGTCGCGACGTAGCTGGCCGTCGTCGGAATCGGCGGCAGGTTCTGCCAGTTCGCGCTCACCTGGAAATAGTAAGGGAGCGGATAGACGAGCGACATCTTGATCTGCGTGCCCGCCGACCACGGCGGCGCGATGTGGCACTGGTAGTTGCCGGACTCGCGCGTGGTGCCGTTGAAGCCGGCGAAACCGGTGCCCGGCGAGTCGACCGTGAAGCAGTAGTCCGTAATCTCCGCTCCGGTGCTGAGGCCGCCCGAGAGGATGATGCCGCGGCGCATGCGCGCGTTCACCGTCACGTCGACGCCGTTGAAGACGTCTCTCGGGTTGCCGAACTTCGACGCGCGCACGACCTGATTCTGCACCTGGCCGAACTTCTCCGGCTTGATGTCGTAGAGGCCGCAGACGCGCTGGCCGCTGTTCGGCAGCCCCGCGTTGACCGGCGCCGCGATGCAGAACGTATCGTAGTCCTGCGGGCCGACGGCCAGATTGTCGGTCACGGTGAAATTGCCGAACCACGTGCGGTAGTAGCCGAGGTTCACCGCGAAACCGGGTGCCAGCTCGTGCTGCAGGGAGACGAGGCCCTGCCAGCTGTAGCCGCGCGTGCCCCATCCGTGGATGACGTCGTCCGCGTAGGTCGTGTTCGCCACCACTTTTCCGAAGTTCACGTTGGAGAGCGCGCCGAGCTCGCTGTCCTGCGGGATGTAGTCGCCGTTCGCGTCGTTCCACGTCCGCGTCGCGCTCGTCACCATCTGGTTGACCGGATTGTTCGCGAGCACGATACCGGCGGCCGACTCGAAATTCACATACCGGCCGAGCGCCGCTTTCACCGCCGTCTTTCCGTTGCCGCGCAGGTCGTAGGCCACACCGAACCGCGGATTGATGTCCTTCCAGTTCGGCACGTTGCTGACGCCCGCGAAATCGCGCGCGGGCACCCACGGACCGGCGGGCAGATGCTGATCGGGCACGGTGCCGGCCATCCCGTCGTAGCGAACGCCGAGGTTCAGCGTATAGCGTCTGACCGTCCATTGATCTTCCGCGAAGAGCGCGGTGTTGCGGATCGAGTGCTGATAGATGAACGGCGTCGCCCAGTAGGTCACCAGGTTCGGCACGCGGTTCACGAAGGTGTAGCTGATGTCATGGTTGATCGACGAGAACTTCGTCGACCATCCCTGCCGCAGCGACAGTCCCGCCTTGAACGCGTGCGAGCCCGTGACGTACTGCATGTTGATGTTCTCGTTGCCCTGGCCGAAGTGCTGCGTGCCCCACGACGTCGTCAGGCCCAGTCCCGAGCCCGAGGATCCGTAGCGGTAGTTCGTCGACTGCTCGAGGACCGAGTAATCGTTGCCGCCTCCGCCCGTGAAGCGGCGGATGATGTCGCCGTCGACCACGGTCGCGCCCGCCCAGAACAGCAGCCGCGTCGTCGCGGGGAAGCTCCACGTCCACTGCGTGCGCCAGTTCGGCTTGTACAGGTCGTCGCCGGTCGCTTCCGGCGCCAGCGTGCCGGCGGCGATGCCGAAGTAGCAGTTGCAGTTGTACTCCGTCGCGTACGACCCGGTGATCTTCTGCTTCTGCGCCGCTTGCCACGTGCCGCGGATGCCCGTCTCGCGGTAGAAGTTCAGGTCGAACGCCGGGCGGCTCAGATCCGGTGTGTAGAACAGCGTGCCCTGCGTCTTGTTGAAGTAGTTGCCCGCCTGGTAGCTGGAGCTCGTCCAGTAGCGCGCGCTCGCGAAAAACCACAGCTTGTCGCGCTTCACAGGTCCGCCGAAGCCGCCGCCGATTTCGTACAGCTTCCGGATCGTCGACGGCAGCAGCGCGCCACGCTGCTGCAGATCCGGCGTGATGTTGTTCCCCTGCAGATGGTTGTTGCCGTAGTCGGCCTTGAACGATCCGTTGAAGAAGTTGCCGCCGTCGCGCGGAATGACGTTGACGTGTCCGCCGCCGGTCTCGGCGTCGGCGGAGAAGCCGCTCGTCTCCACGGCGACTTCCTGCACCGTCGCCGGGTTCGTGCTCGACATGAAGTTGCCTGCGGCGACGAGCGTGCCGAAGAACATCCCGTCGCGCAGCTGCTGGAAGTCGGCCGAGCGGCTGCCGTGAATCTTGAAGCCCTGCGTGTTCTCGCCTTTCGTGCCCCCGACATCCTGGTTCGTCGCGGTGCCGATCGCGCCGGGGACGAGCGCGGTGTAGATGTTGAAGCTCTTGCCGACGGGCAGCGCATCGAGCACGTCTTTCGCGATGACGCGCTGCTGCACGGTGTTCTGCGTGTCGACGACAGGGCTCTGGCCGCTGACCGTGATCGTTTCCTCGAGCGAGCCCACCTTCATCTCCACGTTGATGGGAGCCGTGAAGTTGCTGGTCAGCTCGATGCCTTCGCGCTTGACCGTGCCGAATCCAGCGAGTGTGAACGTCACCGCGTACACCCCGGGCCGGAGATCGACGATCTTGTATGCGCCTTGATCGTCGGTCACCGCCGTGCGCGATTTTTCGATGAGGACGGGGCTGCTGGCCTCCACGGTCACGCCCGGGAGGACAGCACCGGACGCATCCTTGACGACCCCGGCAATGCTGCCGGTGGCCACGCCCTGCGCGGACGCGGCCGACGCGGCGGCGAGGATCACGAGCGCGAGTGCCAGGTTACGCACGTTCATCATAGGGCTCCTCGTACGGATCGAATCCCGCGGTCTTCCCGGTCGCCTTGATCCGGTTGTATTCCTCGGTGGCGGCGCGGATGCCCGCATTGTTCACGTCGGGCGTGAGAGTACCGTCGAACTCCATGTAGAAGCGGACGGTGTCCATGATGATGCGCTCGGGTCCGATCCAGTTGTCGAACTTGCCGAGCGTGATGCCGGCGGCGGCGGCGCCGGCCGTCAGCTTCGCGTCCCACCGCCTCTTCGCCTCGACCTCGAGCAGGCGAAGGTAATCCGCCATCTCGGCGAGCTGCTGCTTGCCGCCCAGCGGCCCGTGCCCCGGGACGATGCGATCGACATCCATCGATGCGACCCGATCGCAGATGGAAATCCAGTTGCTCGGTTGCGCGTTCTGGCAGAACGGCGCGACGTAGAAGAAGCCGACGTCGCCCGCGACGAGCAGCTTGTGTTCGGGCAGGTACATCACGAGGTCGCCGTAGGTGTGCGCCGGCAGCATCGGCATGATGCGCACCTCGGTCTTCGCGATGTGGAACGTCAGCGTGCCGTCGAAGGTCTGCGTCGCCGGGAGAATCTTCCGCGGCTCGGTGCCGTCCGCCCATCCTTCGCGTTTCGCCCACAGCGCCGGGCCGGGTACCTGCTTCACGACTTCGTCGCGGCAATACGGATGCGAAATGATGACCGGGTTATCCGGGATGAACTGGTTGCCGCCGATGTGATCGCCGTGGTGATGTGACGTGATGATGTATTTGAATGGCTTGTCGGTGACCTTT
>QHWQ01000330.1 GCA_003222635.1 Acidobacteriota bacterium
CGTCCTGACGCGCCGCTTCACGCGCCCGACCTTTCAGTGGGAGAAGCTCGCCGGCCTGATGGTGATCGAAGTGGCGGTTGGCTTCACCGGCTACTTCGCGGGCTTCCGCGAACCGCTCATCATGTGCGTGATCGCGATATTCGAGGTGTTCAATCGGCGGGATGTGCGGCACTGGGCGTTTGCCGGCGTTCTGGCGCTGATTCTCGCGGTGTCGAGCATCGTCTGGATTTCCGTGCGCGGCCAGCTGCGCCAGGAGATTGACGACGAGGTGCTCTCGGCGTCGCGCGTCGAACGCTTCGACCGGGCGCGAACTCTGACGTCGGGACTCGCCAGCGAGGGCGCCTCCGACTACGCCGACGCCACGACCACCCTCATCGATCGGCTCTGGGCGATCAAGTACCCGGCGATGGCGATCGAGCGCGTGCCGGCTCTCGTGCCGCACACCAACGGCGAGATGATGCGTACCGCGCTCGTCCACATCATCACGCCGCGGTTTCTCTACCCGGACAAGCCCGATCTCGTGTCGGACAGCGAATTGGTCCGCAAGTACGCGGGCGTCAAGGTCGCCGGCCTGGAATCGAACACGAGCATCGCGTTCGGTTACGTGGCGGAGTCGTACGTGGACTACGGGCTGCCGTGGATGTTCCTCCCTGTGATCATCTTTGGCCTCCTTGTCGGGGTGACGTTCCAGATGTGGCTCAGCGTCATTCAGCACCGCGACCTCGCCATCGCGCTCAACACGGTCACGTACTGGCTGGCGCTGTATCTGTTCGAGCGTTCGTGGGCGAAGATGCTGGGGCTGACGATTACGCTGATGGTGTATCTCGGCGGCCTCGTGTATCTCGTCGACCAGTGGCTCCTCATGCGCCGCGCGCAGATGGCGCGCTCCGGCCTGATGGACCACGTCATCGACACGAGCCAGTCCACCACCTGATTGCGCGTCGTCCATGTCTGCGCGTACTTCGCGCCGGCGTTCGTTTACGGCGGACCGCCGCGCAGCATCCTCGGCCTCTGCCGCGCGCAGCGCGACGCGGGCGCGGATGTGCGCGTCGTCACCACGACGGCCAACGGCGATACCGAGCTCGATGCCGCGACGGTCGAGGGCGGCGCATACGACGGCATTCCAGTCCGCTATTGTGCGCGTGCGTGGCCGCGCTCGATCTTTCGCGCGCCGTCGCTCGGCCAGGCCGTCGCAGCCGAGCTGCGCAACGCCGACGTCCTGCACATTCACGGCGTCTGGAACGCGACCGTCTGGAGCGCCGCAGCCGCGGCCCGCGCCTTGGAAAGGCCGTACGTGCTGTCGCCTCGCGGGATGCTGACGCCTGCGGCGCTCGCGCACGACCGGTGGCGGAAGCAGCTGGTATATCCGCTGACCGATCGCCGCCTCATTCGCGATGCGGCACGGCTCCACGCCACCTCCCATCCGGAGTTCGACGAGCTCAATCGTCTCCATCCACAGGGCCGCGCCGTGTATGTGCCGAACGGCGTTGACCTGCCGGCCTGCACGGGCGATCCGAACGCCGCTCGCCGGCGTTTTCAGCTTCCGGCGGCCGCCCCGCTGGTCCTCTTCCTCGGCCGACTCCATCCCATCAAACGGCTCGATCTGCTGGCAGGCGCATTCGGACGCGTCCTCCGTCAGCATCCCGACGCCCACCTCGTCATCGCCGGCCCCGATGAACGCGGACACCGCGCGACGATCGCTCCGCTGTTCAACGATTTCGGAGCGTCCGTGACCTGGACCGGACGCGTGGACGAGGCGGGGAAGCGTGAGCTGCTCGATGCCGCGGACGTGCTCGTCATGTGCTCGAACTCGGAAAGCTTCGGGATGAGCGCCGCCGAAGCGATGGCCGCGGCCACGCCCGTCGTCGTCACGCGCACGTGCCCGTGGCCCGAGGTCGAAGCGCATCAGGCCGGCTTCTGGGTCGATCAGACACCAGAGGCAATCGCCGGCGGACTCAATGCCGTGCTGTCGGACCGCGCCGCCGCGCGGGAGATGGGGCGCCGCGGCAGAGCGTTGATTGGATCACGGTACAGCTGGTCGCATGCCGCCGCTGCTCTCATCCGCGAATACGAGACCATTGCGACATGAACGTGTCGTCGTGCTGACGCCGATGATGGGCGGAGCCGACGGAATTTCGGAGATGACGCGGCAATGGGTACGGGTGCTGGAATCGCGTGTCGGGCGCGACGTCGGCGGCGTGGAAGTCTGGTCGCTCGATGACGAGCGCCGGCCGGACGCTGCCGCCCCCTCGACGCAGTTTCAGTCGGCGCATGGCAGCAGGATCCGGTTCGGGACGTTTGCGCTGCGCGCGGCCGTATCGCCGGCAGCGGGCACGCTTGTCGTGGTCATGCACCTGCAGCTGCTCCCGGTCGCGCTGCCGCTCGTGTGGAGGGGCGCGCGGCTGATGACGATTCTGATGGGCATCGAGGCGTGGGTGCCTTTGCGTCCGCTCGAACGGCGGGCGATGCAGCGCGCGTGGAAGATCGCCGCCATCTCGACGCACACCGTTGGACGGTTTCGCGCCGCCAATCCCGCGCTCGATGACATGCCGATTGCCGTCTGCCGTCCCGGTGCGCCGGCGTTGCCTGTCGCCGCGGCGGCGCACATCGGCGGCCGCTATGCGCTCATCGTCGGCCGCATGAATTCGCGCGAGCGGTACAAGGGGCACGACATGCTGATCGAGGTGTGGCCGATCGTTCGCCGCTCGGTGCCCGATGCCCGCCTGGTGATTGCGGGTGATGGCGATGATGTGGAACGACTGCGTGCGAAAGCCGCCGACGGCATCGAGTTCGCCGGACGCGTGGACGAGCCGCGGCTTGCGGCGCTCTATCGCGACGCCACGTTCTTCGTGATGCCGAGCACGGACGAGGGGTTCGGCCTCGTGTATCTCGAAGCGATGCGCGCGTCGACGCCGTGCATCGCGGCGCGCGGCGCGGCGGAAGAAATCATCAACGACGGACGCGACGGATTGATCGTCGACGCGCACGACCGCGACGCGCTCGTGGCCGCGATGGTTCGTCTGTTCGTCGACACCGACACGCGCGCCCGGCTGGCGAAGGCCGCCGTCGAGCGCGTGGACGGCGAGTTTGGCCAGCAGGCGCTCGGGCGGCGCGTTCGCGGCGTGCTCGAGCTCGGGGAGAATTAGTGCTGATCCTCGGTATCAATGCGTATCACGGCGACGTCGCCGCCGCCATTCTTCGCGACGGCGAGCTGGTGGCGGCGGTGGAGGAGGAACGCTTCCGCCGCATCAAACACTACGCGGGCTTTCCGCGAGACGCGATTCGCTCCTGTCTGGCGATGGCCGGCGCCGAGCCGCGCGACATCGATGCGTTCGCCGTGTCACGCGATCCGAAGGCGCACCTGTGGCGCAAGGGCCTCTTTGCGCTGACGCACCGGCCGAATCTGTCGCTCATCCGCGAACGCGCGGCGAACGCGATGTCGGTTCGGCATCTGGCGGAGGCGTGTGCGGCATCCATGGGCCTCGACGAGGCGCGCGTCGCCCCGCGCATGCACTATGTGGAGCACCACGCCGCGCATCTGGCCAGCACCTTCTTCGCCAGCCCGTTCGAGGATGCGGCCGTGTGCGCCATCGACGGGTTTGGCGACTTCGTCTCCACATCCACGGGCATCGGCCGGGGCTCATGCATCGCCATCCAGCATCGTGTGTTCTTCCCGCACTCGCTCGGTCTGCTGTATCTGGCGCTGACGCAGTTCCTCGGTTTCCCGAAGTATGGCGACGAGTTCAAGGTGATGGGGCTCGCGCCGTATGGCGAGCCATCGTTCGTCGATCCAATCCGGCAGCTGGTCAACGTCGACGATCACGGCGAGCTTGCGCTGGACCTGTCGTACTTCACGCATTGGTCGGGCGGCATGACGATGACGTGGGACGACGGCGAACCGGAAATCAGTCGGGTGTTCACGCCAAAGCTCGAGGAGCTGCTCGGACCGGCGCGGCGGCCGCACGAACCGCTCGATGCGCGCCATGAGGCGATTGCCGCCTCGCTTCAACGGGTCTACGAGGAGTGTGCCTTCAAGATCCTGCGCGCGCTGCATCGACGGGTGCGCAATCCACGACTGTGCCTCGCCGGTGGCTGCGGGATGAACAGCGTCGCCAACGGAAAGATCCGGTCTGAGACGCCGTTCACGGACGTGTACATTCAGCCGGCGGCGGGCGACAACGGTACCGCGCTCGGCGCGGCGCTGCACACCTGGCATCGGAGCGGGGGCAGCCGCCGCTTCGAGATGCGGCACGGTTACTGGGGACCGCAGTTCGACGACGCGGCGATTGCGGAAGCGATTGATGCGCGGCAGGCGGAGATCGAAGCGAGTCACTGCCTTCGCTCACGCATTTCAAGCGAGCCGCACCTGTGCGAGTGGACCGCCTCGCGCATCGCCGACGGAAACGTCGTCGGCTGGTTCCAGGGACGGATGGAGTGGGGCGCGCGCGCGCTCGGCAACCGCAGCATCGTCGCCGACCCGAGACGGCGCGACATGCGCGATGTCATCAACGTCCGCATCAAGTTCCGCGAGAAGTTCCGCCCGTTTGCGCCGTCGGTCGCGGTCGAAGCGCTCGACGATTTCTTCGTGGACGCCGTTGCTGACCCGTTCATGATCCAGGTCTACCCGGTGCGGCCCGACAAGCGCGACATCATCCCTGCCGTCACGCACGTCGACGGCTCGGGTCGGCTGCAGACGGTAAGCCGCGAGACCAATGCGCGGTACTGGTCGCTGATCCAGGCGTTCGGACGCCTCACCGGCGTGCCCGTGCTGCTGAACACCTCGTTCAACGAAAACGAGCCCATCGTGCTGACTCCCGGCGAAGCGCTCGATTGCTTCATCCGCACCGACATGGACGTCCTCGTCATGGGGTCGCACACGTTGGAAAAACTAGGGGGAAGGGGTTAGGGGTTAGGGGTTAGCTTCCCGCTTCCCACTTTCCCCTAACCACTATCAGTGCACGTCTGTTTCTTCAATCGCTCGTACTGGCCTGATCTCAGCGCGACGGGGCAGCTTCTGACCGAACTCGCGCAGGACCTGGTGAGCGTGCACGGCTGGGACGTGACGGTCGTCTGCGGATATCCGCTCCGATCGGACGCGCAGCCGCCTGCATCCGAGTGCCGGAACGGCGTGCACATCGTGCGCGCCGCGGGCTCGACGCTCGACCCGAAGCCGTTCGTCGGCCGTGCGACGAACTACGTCAGCTACTTCGCGTCCGCGCGCTCAAGGGGCTGACCATCCGGAAGCCTGACGTCGTCGTCGCCCTCACCGACCCGCCGATTGTCGGCCTGGCCGCGCTGGCAGCTGCGAAGAAGGCGGGCGCGCCGTTCGTCTTTCTGTGCGAGGACATCTTTCCCGAGGTGGCCACGCTGCTCGAGGATTTCCACAGCACGGCGGTGAACGATGCGCTGACGCAGGTGAATCGGTTTCTCGTCCGCAAAGCGAATCGGATTATCGCGCTGGGCGACACGATGAAGCGCCGGCTCGTGGAAGGGAAGGGCGCGGATGCGGCAAAGGTCACCGTGATTCATAACTGGGCCGACTGCAGCGCCGTGACGCCGGGCCCCCGCGACAACGCGTTTGCGCGGCAGCACGGGCTCGTCGACAAGTTCGTCGCGCTGCACGCGGGCAACATCGGCCTGTCGCAGGACCTCGAGATCGTGCTGCACGCGGCCGACCAGCTGCGCGATCGCGGCGACATCGTGTTCGTCTTCGTCGGCGAGGGGGCGAAGAAAAAGGATCTGCAGGACATGGCGCAGCGCCGCGACCTCCGCAACGTCATGTTCCTTCCGTTCCAGCCGCGGGAAGCCATGGACCAGTCGTACGCAACCGCCGACGTCTCGCTGATATCGCTCAAGCACGGTCTCGCCGGCGTTATCGTCCCGAGCAAGGTCTACAACGTCCTGGCGTCCGGCCGGGCGTGTGTCGCGGCCGTCGAGCAGGACTGCGAGGTGGCTGACATCATCAGGCGAGGGGACTGCGGGTTTGTCGTCGATCCCGGCGATGCCTCCGCGCTCCGAGCACGCGTCGTCGAGCTCGCCGCGGATCGCGGGCGCGCCGCGGAGATGGGCACGCGCGCGCGGGCGGCGGCGCTCGAGTTCGATCGGCCGCGGCAGGTGGCCCTCTATGATCGTGTGCTGCGCGAGGTGGCCGCGCGGTGCTGAAGCGCGCGTTTGACGTGGCGTTGTCCGGCGCGGGGCTGCTGATCTCCGCGCCGCTCTGGCTGCTCATCGCGGCAGCGATCACGCTGGAAGACGGCGGTCCCGTGCTCTTCGTGCAGAATCGCGTCGGCCTCGGCGGCACGCCGTTTCACGCGCTGAAGTTCCGCTCGATGGTCCCGCACGCCTCGAGCCTTCCACCCCATCAGGCCGGCGAAGACGATCCGCGCGTGACGCGCGTCGGCCGCCTCCTGCGTGCGACGGCCATGGATGAACTGCCGCAGCTGTACAACATCTTCCGCGGCGACATGAGCTTTGTCGGCCCGCGGCCGCTGATGCCCGGCGAGATCGAAGTGCGCGGCAGCGGCGAGCTCGTTCCCCTCGAGTCGATTCCCGGCTACGCCGCGCGTCATTCCGTGCGGCCCGGTCTCACCGGCCTGTCGCAGGTCTACGCGCCGCGTGACACGCCGCGCGCGCGCAAGTTTCACCTCGATGCGATCTACGTCCGCAACGCGAGCTTCTGCCTCGACCTTTTCCTCGTCGCGGTGTCGTTCTGGATCACGTTTCGCGGCCGGTGGGAGGTGCGCGTCAGAAAGTTCTGATCCGGCCCTATAATGCTCACACTGACCTGATGCTTGACGTTGCGGTCATCGGAGGCGGGCCGAGTGGTCTTCATACGGCAATCCTCCTCGCCAAGGCCGGTCTCGCCGTCACGGTGTTCGAAGAGCACGACGATATCGGACAGCCGGTCCACTGCACGGGCGTCCTTGCCGACGATGCGTTCGACGAATTCAACCTGCCGCGCGCGCCCATTCTGAATACGCTCTCCACGGCGCGGTTCATCTCGCCCGCGGGATTCCAGATCTCCTACACCACACCGTCGATCGAGGCGCACGTCATCGATCGCGGCCAGCTCGATCGGATGATCGCCGCGGAGGCGAAGACTGCCGGCGTCGATCTCAAGGGCGGACGCCGGGTTCGCAATGTCGAACCGGCCGATCGCGGGATGCGGATCGACATCGACGGAGATGGCACGGTGGAAGCGCGAGCGGTCGTACTGGCCTGCGGCGCCAGTTACGGCCTGCAGCGCCGCTTCGGCCTCGGCATGCCGCCCGTGTCGTTGAACTCGGCGCAGCTCGAGCTGCCGGCGCTGCGCGGCGGCGACGTCGAGGTCTATTTCGGCAGCGACACCGCGCCCGGCGGATTCGCGTGGACCGTGCCGGTGACGCGCCCGCGAGGCCCGTATGTCCGCATCGGCCTGATGTGCGACGGGGACGCCTCCACCTTCTTCAAACAGTTCGTCAATCGGGTTGGACCGTCGTGAGGCGTCATGCCGGAGCTCGCGACGGAGCCGCGACGCCGCTTTCTGCCGCTTGCGGCGCTGCCGCGCACGTATGCGTCGCGGCTGCTCGTCGTCGGCGATGCCGCCGGCCTCGTGAAGCCGACGACCGGCGGCGGCATCTACTACAGCCTGGTGAGCGCCACGTTGGCCGCCGAGACACTCGGGCCCGCGCTCGCAAGCGATCGTCTCGATGCCGAGGCCTTGTCCGTGTATCAGCAGCGGTGGCGCCAGCGCCTCGGACCGGAATTTCAGGCGCAGCTCGCGCTCCGCATGCTGGCGCAGCGGATGTCCAATGCGGAAATCGATTCGTTGTTCGATCTGGCGCTGACCGACGGCGTGATGCCCATCGTGCGCCGAACGGCGCAGTTCAATCGCCATCGCAATCTCATCGTCGCGCTCTTCAAGCATGCGCCCTCGCGGCGTGTGCTTTTCAGGCGGTTGATGCAATAGGCGAACCGGAGCGGTGAGCGGCAGGCGGAGCGGGCCCAGACCAGGCCCGCTCTTTTTGTGTACGAAGGAGACTCAGTACTCGATGGAGAGCTCTCCTGCGCGCGTACTCATGCGCAGCAGGACGAGACCGGAACGCGTCTCCTTGGATGCATTCTTGCCGACCTTCTTGATCGTCGTGACGTTGGACTTCTTGTCGTACGACGCCTCGACCTGCACGCGATCCTTCCCCTTGTGCAGCTCGAATTTCTGATTCAACGACTTCAGCGAACCATCCTTGTTCGTCGACCATTCATACTTCTTGACGGCCCAATCCGGAATGATCAGCGGCTTCAGCTGGGAGCCCTGCCGGTACTGGAAGGCGAGCACGTGCACGCGCGCCTCGTTGCCCGACTGGAGCACCTTCTCGATCAGCGTGACCTGATTCGGATTCTGAAACGGCGCCGGTTCCTGCACCGGCGTGAACTCGTCGGTGAACCGGTAGACGTGGTATTCGGCGTTGCCGCCGTCCCAATCGTGATCGTCGTCATCGCAATCATCGCCGCCACCACCCCACCGCACCGGGATCACGAGGATGGGCGCAAACGCTGACGTGGTGAGGCCGGGCAGATTGTCGGTGCCGTACACCTTGTTCGTGCAGAAATAGCCGACGGGACGGCCCGCGATGGTCGTGGTACAGCGGCCGCCGAGCGCCGTCGCGTCGAGCCGGTTGAAGGCTTCCGGCGGCGTGTGGTCGAGACGCAGCACCGGTCTGCCCGGACCCGCGAGCGGCACGGCGTAGGACACGGCGTTGCCTGCGTTGTCGCGGACGGTGACGCTGCCGGCAACGACAGCGCCCTCTGCTGTGAGCACCAGGGTGCCTGTCGAGGGCGACTGCATCTGCAGCGTGTTCGGCGACGTGATCCCGCCCGCCGCTACGTGCGAAATGTCGTCGATCGCGGAAAACGGGATGGCGACCGCGGTGTTGTCGCTGGTGAAGGCCGGAAGCCCCGGTTGCAGCGACGGGGGCTGCACATCGATGTGCAGCGTGACGCAGGTCACGATGCTGCAGTTGTTTTGATTCTGCTGCGCGACCACGCCGTTGCCGGCGCCGTCCTCGGCCCAGAAGGCGATGAGGATCGTCCCCTGCATCGGCGACAGATTGCGCGTCCACGTCAACGCCGCAGTCGGCCCGGTCCCGATCACGCCGCACATGCTCTGACTATTCGATCCGCCGCCGAAGATGCACGTACCCGCGATATCCGTCGGCTGCTGGCTGCCGGTGCTGAGCATCCACCAGTGCAGCTGCGTCACGCCAACGCCGCCGGCATTGTCGACGGCCGAAACGGTGAGCGTTGGAAACACGTTGTGCCAGCGCAACCCGTCGCCTGATGGTGCATGCGGCAGCGGATTCTGAATGGCGGTAACCGCCGGCGCGATGTTGTCCGCCACAATCTGAATTCCCGGCGCGGCAGGAACCAGCGCGTCGGCCGTCAGGGTGTGGTTGGCATCGTCTTTCGCCGCGACATGCACGGTGAAGCGAACCGTGCCGCGCGACGCACCGAGAAACACGACCTGCATGTTCCGCGTCTCATTCTCAGCCAGCTGCACGCCGGGTCCCGAGGCGGGATCGGAAGCGCTTGACGGTGAGGCGACGGCACTGTCCGGCGTCACCGTGGCGACGACGTCGTGGAGATTGCCGTCGCCGACGTTCTGCACCGGAACGGTCAGCACGATCTGCTCGCCGATGGCTGCCCGTCCCGGCTTGATCGTGCCAATTGCGATCTGGCCAAGGGCGATCGCCGCGGCCGACGGCTTTTCGATCGCGATTCCCGTGTCGAAATCCTGCAGCGAAGACGTCACCGTCACGCTGCCGGCTGACGCGGCCGCCGAGAGCAGCTTGAAGACGAGCGTCTTGGTGAATCCGGATCCATCGACGGCCCCACCGGTGACGGTGAAGTCGAACTCGTATTGCGCCGTATCTGCGCCGCCGGCGCCTTCGAGGAGGGTCGAAGACGAGGTCACGGGCGAGACCGTGCCCTGATAGGACGGCGTGATCGTCAGCGATGGGTTCGTGAGCGGCACACTGCCCCTGTTGCGGACGGTCGCGGTCACGTGCACGTGATTGTGCGCTGTATCCTGGACGATGAGCGGGCTGTGATCGCTGACCTCGATTGAATCGATGGCGATGCCGGAACGGGTCAGGTACTGAAGGCGCCACCCGCCGGACTCCGTGACGACGAGCCGTCCTCGGCTGATCGCCACGCCCGTCGGGCTGATGAACTGCAGTTCTCCGGGCACCGGGACGGGGCCCTGCTCGGTGCCGAACGCGTCCTCCAGTTCGTACGAGGTGGCATCCAGCGGTCTGAACACTTTGATCTGCGAGCGCCCCAGGTCGGCGACGTAAATCCGGCCTTCCTCGTCGACGGTGACACCGTCGGCGGCGCCCACGTCGCCAATCGCAGAGATGAACTGTCCCGTCGGGCTCAGCACCTGGATGCGGTCGTTGCCCGCGTCGGCGACGACGATGCGCCCGGCGGTCTGGGGGTTGTGCGAGCGGTCGAACTCGACATCTTCGGGAAGCGCGAACTCGCCCTGGCCCGAACCCGAACCTCCGATCACCGTCGCGGTGTAGGCATGGCCACCCGCCGGCGTAAATATCTGGAGGCGGTTGTTGTACTGTTCGTCAGCGACCACGATCTTCCCCGTTGCCGCGTCATAGCTGACGCCGCTCGGACCGTACATCTGGCCCGGTCCGGCGACCACGAAATCGTGCGTGGCGCCAAACGTCCCAATCGCGTACGCGTTGAAGCGCACGCCGCTGATCGAGCCTGCGGTGGTGAGAATGGCTCCGCTCGCGTCGTTGCGGGTCAACACTTGAATGCGATCGTTCCACTGATCAGACACGACGAGCGTCGATCCATCGGGAGAGACGTCGATGCCCGCCGGGTTGTAGAAGCGGCCGAGCATCTGTTGCGGCTCGTTGGGACACGGTTCGAGTTCCGATGAACAGTCATCCCAACCGTCGAAGTTGATGCCCGTGACCGCATTGGAATAGACCCGGCCGTAGCTCCCCAGCGTCCACAGCACGCGTCCGGAATTGTCGAACGCGACGATGCGATTATTTTGCGTGTCGGTGGTGTAGACGTTGCCCGCGCTGTCGATCGCGCTTTGCTTTGGAAAGTTCAACGCGTAGATCGATCGGACGAAGAGATCGGCCTCGGCGGTCCAGCCGGGCGGAAGCGCCGGCAGCCACGTGATTCGGCGCGTCGCCGGCGTAATCGTCTGAATCGTCGCCGTGAACGGCTGGCGATGGATCCCGTCGGTTCCGTCGATCAAAACGGGGTCGCCGACATGCAGGCCGGTGATGGTCGCCAGCGCGGCGCCGGTGGCGGTTGGGGCGACTGGATTGCCGTTGACGACGTTGATAATTTGCGAGGAGAACGGCGTCTTGAAATCTTCGGCCCATTGATCCGCATCGGCTTTCGTCGAAACCGTGAAGGCGGATGAAAAGAGCGCGCACGCCACCGCGAGGCGTACGATGAGCGTCAAGCGGCGGGGAGGAATACCCATAATGTCAGCGGATTACGTGTTCGTTTCTGACGGGCGGACGACTCCAAAGTACGCTCACGATTCTGATGTGTCAATGGCGATTGTCGTAATCGAAAAGCCCGCAAACCTTTGTGGCTCATTGTGATACACAGACGTGGGTTGCGGTTTGTGCTCCTCGGCATGGAAGTGCTCGCCATTGCACTGCAGGTCGAAATTGCGCTTCGGAGGCGGCCCCTCGAGCGTGTGTTTGCGGACGCCTCGCAGGCGCGTGCGCGGGGCCGGCTGGCCTCTGACATCGCTCCCGCCACGCTCGATCGCGCCATTCGGACCGCGTATCGAGTCCTGCCTTTCGAGCCCACCTGTCTCAAACATGCGCTGATTTTCTGTCGTGTCCGGCGCAGGCGGGGACTGTCGGCTGAACTCCGGATCGGCGTCCAGAAGGAGGACGGTGTGTTCGGCGCCCATGCATGGGTAGAGGACGGAGCCGGAAACGTGCTGACGGATCCGCTGGAGGGCTTCAGTCCGTTGCCGCTGCGACGCGCATCGACTCCAGACCAGCGAGCCAGCGACTGAACGTCACGAGGCGCAGCGCGGCCTCGGCCTGCATGGACGTGCTCGTCGGCAGCGCCCGCAGGTACGCTGACTCCGCGTAGGCGCCAAGACGCGGCGAGCGCATCACTGGCGGCAGTCCATCGCGCGCGATCTTCGCGTGCTCCGGTGATCCTGGCAGCGGCGTTTTCGGTCGGCGACGCACCTGCGGCGGAAGGTCGGCGGCAAACGCGTAGCGCAGGAGGTATTTCTCGCGGCACCACGGGATGACCGGCACCGAGAGCAGAAACCGCAGAACTCTGAGGTCGAGAAACGGATGGCGCACGTCGAGCGCGACGCCTGTGTACGACGGATCCCACGAGTCGAACAGGTCCTGCCACAGCGGAAGCTGCAACGAGAAATACGCGGCGGGACGGGTTTGGTGCGGTGACGCCGCCGGACGCATGACGTCGCGCCACCGCTCTTCCAGGTGAAGCCGATCGACGAGGTCAGGCGAGATCCACGATGGAATGACCGGCTGCGCGCCATCGTTCGCGAGCCGCGATCGCGGATACGTCAACACCGCAGCGAGCGGAACCCGGCGGCTGTGTCGGACAAACTCCGCACAATCAACGGCGAGCCGTCCGATCCGGCCGCCCCATAACAAGTATCGAACGTAGCTCGCCCATTCGTAGAGGAGCGCGTTGTCGGCCCCTTCACCGGTCAACGCAATGCGGCTATGGTCGGCGGCGTCATCCAGGCAGCGCGCCTGCGCGGACGCATCGATCGATGGCACGAGCGGTTCGGGGGTGCGCTCGCGCCCGGCGTGACTCCAGCCCGCCGAATCCATCTCGTAAAACCGGCACTCGATTCCGAGGTGCGCGGCGGCAACAGTCGCGTATCTGCGCTCCTCGTCGGCAAGCAGCGATTCGTGGAGGAAACAGAAACCTCGAATCGAAGAGGATGCCGCGTGGCGCCGCGCCGTGGCGGCCACGGCCGTTGAATCGAGGCCGCCGCTGAAGAACACGCCCGCGCGTTCGCCACGGACACGATCCGCGACGGCGCGATCCAGTAGCTGGCGCAGCTCCGCGGCGTAGTCGGCGTCCTTCCGGTACACCGGCTCGTCAATCGGCAACTCCCAATACCGGTGAAGCCGGCATCCGCCGTCACGCGACCACGTCAGCGTGTGGGCCGGCGGTACCCGTCTGATATCGCGAAACGTCGTCGCGGCGGGATCCGTCTTGTGGCCGAACAGCAGAAAGTCCGCGACGGCGACATCGTCGAGCGCATCGGAGATGGCCGGATGCTCGCGCAGCGCATCCACGCTGCGGCCGGCGAGCAGCCACGGCGCGCGATGCGCGTAGTAGAGCGGCTTGATGCCAAAGTGATCGCGCGCGCAGAAGAGACGGCGCGCGCGGCCGTCCCAGATGGCGAAGGCGAAGTCGCCAATGAGGTGCTCGACGCAGCGCACATCCCACTTCATGTACGCGTGCAAGATCAGCTCTTCGTCGGACCGCGCTGACTCATGCGGGACGCCGAGTGCCGCGGCGAGCGTTTGGCGATCGTCAACTCTCGCATCCGCCGCGATCCACGTCCCGCCGTCCATCGGTGCGTCGGTGCGGAAGGCTGCAAAGATGCCGCTCACGGGCCGCTCCGCATGGCAAACCATTTCGGAATGCCGGAGGCGAGGCGCCGCACGTACCACAGTGCCACCGACAGACGGGAGCCGGCGTTGTAGCGCCGCCGCATGTAGTCAGCCGGCGGGAATACATGTTCGGCGAGCAGCTTCATGCGCGTGCGTGCCGGAAGCGCGCGCAGATCCGACAGGAGACCGTCGACGAGCCGCTGACCGCTCGAGAGGTACACCGCTGACGGCTCCTTCGCCCCTTCCGCGCTGACGTCGAGGGCGCGCATCACGTCGGGCGGCACGGGCGAGTGGAACCAGTCGATGGTCAGGGAGAGCCCGCGTGCGCAGAGCGCAGTGACCCCTCCACGCCGCGCCGTCGCGATCGCGAGTGCCCAATCGTTGGTCGACAGCCGGCTGGCGAGCAGGTGGATGTCGTGGATCCACAGCAGCTCGTGGGAATCGCGATGGTGCGCCGCGCGGTGCAGACAGGCGAGCACGAGCGCATCGGCGTCTGCTGCGGCGCGTGCATGCGGGCCGAGCGCCGAAAGCGCGACCGCGCGCGCGGCAATCTCGCCGTGCGAGAGGACCGCCGCGATGACCTGCCAGTTCGCGATCTGCCAGTGCAGATCGAGCGCGTGCTCGATGCCGAACTCGTCCGTGCGGCTGAGCGAGGCTTGCGACAACACGAGCGTGCCGGGCGTCGTCAGCGCCTGCCGATAGTTGACGTTCGCCAGCGCCGCCAGCGCGGCAGCGACCGCCGACGGCGAGATCAGGATGTCGGTGTCGAGACGCGGCCGCAGCCAGGGCGACGGGTAGTGCGAGTGCGCCAGCGCACCCCCTTTGAAGACCACCGGCGACGCGCCTTCGACCGCGGCGAGCGTGTCGATGACGGTTCGCAGCTCCCGCTCGCGCACCGCATCGATCGTCGCGCAGGCGTGCTCGTCCACGAGGTCTGCCGCGGCGCGGCCGAACCAGGTGAAGAGATCCTCTCCGCGCTCGCGCAGGGCACGCGCGGCAAGACGGTCGATGCGGTGCGCGCGGGCGGCCTCGAGCAGCGCAGCGCGTCGATCCGCGGAAGGCGGTGATGCCGCACGTCCGCTGATTCGACGAGCATCATGCCATTGCGCTGCCGCGCTTCCTCGATGCGGATGTGCTCGCCTATGTCCAATCCTGCCTCCGCGACGCGACCTTCACCGATCGCGATGACGACGTCGCGCGCGAAGCGTGCATGGCCGACAACACGATGCTCGCCATGATGTCCCTGATCAGCAACGACGGACGCCTGTTCGACGTCATCCGCCGCATCACCGGCTGTGCGCCCATCGGCTATTTCACCGGCCGCGTCTACGCACTGCACGCCGACGCCGGCCATTACGACCGCTGGCATTCCGATAGTTCCGATGATCGGCGTATCGGCATGAGCATCAACCTGAGCGAGAGAGAGTTCCAGGGCGGCGTGTTCCAGATCCGGCGTGCCGCGGCGGAGGCCGCCCACTGGTCGATCGCCAACACCGGCCCGGGCGACGCCATCCTGTTCCGCATCAGTGACGATTTACGTCATCGCGTCACGGCGGTCGTCGGTCCGGCTCCGCGCGTGGCGTACGCGGGCTGGTTCCAGGGCGGCATGGATCTGCTCACGTTCCTGAAGAAAAGCGCGGATCGGACCGAAAATACCAATGATTCTATGCAGTATACTGATCCTGCCGCCACCACATGACAGCCGTGTCCATCGACGATCGGCTGGCGCCGAGCGACCAGGTCGTCATCCGCGAATTGGCCGGTGAGAGCGTCATCCTCGACCTGAAGAGCGGAGTGTACTTCGGGCTCAACGGCATCGGCACGCACGTCTGGACGCTCGTGGCGCAGGGCGGCTCGTTGCGCGACGTGAACGCGGCGCTCGGCGCCGAATTCGACGCCCCTGCGGGCGTGATCGAACGGGAAGTGCTCCGCTTTGCCGGCGAGCTCTGTGCGCACGGCCTCTGCCGTGTTGCTGAACCGAGGTGACGATGGCTGACCACGACCCGAAGGTGCCCGCGACGACCAGCAGGAAGGCCGACGCGAACGCCAAGAAGCCATTCGAGGCGCCACGCCTGACCGTGTACGGCGATTACGGCCTGACGCTCGAATCGGATCTGCCGCTGCGAGCGGCTGCTCCTGCCGCCGGGCGGCCCATTGACGTCACCTTCACGATGGAGCCGTTGACCGGCTCCGCCCCTGGCACGCGCTCACCAGGCGAAGCCTTCTGGTATCAGAGCGACTGGGTTGATGACCGTTCCGGCGCGCCCGGCCTCGTCATCTACCGTTCGCTGCACACCGGCGCATTCCGTATCCGCTACAGCGACGGCGTCGAATTCCTGATCGACGCCGATGGCCGCCACATCGCCGGCCGCGCGCCATCGGACGCAAGCCTCGCTGACGTCGCCTGCTACGTCACCGGTCCGGTGCTCGGTTTCGTCCTGCGGCTGCGCGGCGTCATCGCGCTGCATGCCAGCGCCGTCGAGGTTGCCGGCAGGGCGATCCTGCTCGTTGGCGACGCGCGCGCCGGCAAGTCGACCACCGCCGCCGTGCTCGCGACGATGGGATGCAAGGTCATCACCGAGGACATCGCGGCGTTGTCGATCGAGCAGGAGACCGTCTCCGTCCGCGAGGGCTGTCCCGAGATTGCGCTTCGTCCGGACGCGGTCGCGCAGCTGTTCGGATCGGCGGAGGCGCTCCCCAGGTTCAGCGACACGTGGGAGAAGCGGCGACTGGACTTGACTGAAATGGGCGCCTTCTCGTCAGGCACGGTTCGCCTCGGCGGCGTCTACATGCTGACCAATACGGACTCGGTTCCCAACGCGCCGTGCATCACCGCGCTGTCGACCGGCGGCGCGATGGTCGAACTGCTCGCCAATGTGTACGGCAATCGCCTGTTCCACGACGAGCTGCGGATGCGGGAACTGGATACCGTGCACCGCGTCGTCAGGAGCGTGCCCGTGCGCGTCGCCGCCACCGGCGCCGAGCAGCGGCTGATCGGCCGCTTCTGCGAAGTCCTGCTCGATGATCTTCATCGCGCGTGACGCCTGGAGTGCGGAGCAGTGCGCGCGCGTCCATGGCGCCATCGGCCGCGCGCCGTTGTCGCCGGCCGAGATCTACGCCGACGACTATCGCGTCGATGAGCGCATTCGGCGCACGTTCGAGGCGGAAGTCGATCCCCCGATCATCGGCGAGGTCGAAGAGGCGATCGCGGGCATGCGTCCTCGCATCGCTCGCTTCTTCGGCATCCCCCTGGTTGGATCCGAAGGTCCCGGATTCCTGCGCTATCCGAGAGGCGGCTTCTACGCTCCGCATCGGGACGGTCTGCCCGGGGCGGGCGACCAGTTTCCACGGCGGATTTCGGTGGTGCTGTTTCTCACCGCGTGCGAAGGCGGAGAATTGCGCGTGTGGGATGACGGCGACGCGCCGATCGACATCGCACCCGTGCCGTGCACGCTCGTCGCGTTTCCCGCGCACTGTCTGCACGAGGTGCTGCCCGTCACCGCCGGCGTGCGCGACGCCGTCGTCGACTGGTTCTACTGACGCGCCTGCCGTCTGAAACGTTCCAGCGACAGCGGTGTACCGAGAAACGTCGACTGGTTGAAGACACCCTTCGTCTCGCCGTTGCCGCGGCGCGCCTGCGTTTTCCACGCCCACACGTACTCGTCGTGCAGCAATGACGCTTTCAGCTCGAGAGAGACGACGTCGCCGGCCTCGAGGACGAGCGGTCGCGGCCAGGGAAAGAACACCGGCTCGTACACGAGCGTTGGACGCACATGCGCCGGCGCGTCCGGCGCATTCGAGATCTCGACGCCTTCGACGACCGTGCGATCGAAGCCTGCCGCGACGCCGTGTCCGACGCCGGCTCGCGCAATGACCCATTCCACGTTCATCTCCACGTCGGGATCATCGATGTTCGCGTAGTCGACTCCCGCGCAGCGCCGCGGAGGCGCCAGCAGCTGATCCTCGGAGATGCGGCCCCGCGCCCAGGCGTTGACGACCAGGTCGCGCGCCGCGCTCATGTCGATGCCAAACTCGTTCGCCTCCCACCCGCGCGTGAGGCGTGAGTACATCTCCGCTGCGTCGACGACCGCGGTCCAAATCGTGTCGCGGCGCGGAAGGATGACTCCGTCGGGCGCGAGCAGGCGCCGGCGGGCATCGACGATGGACGGGATGGCTCGTTCGAACCAGGGCAGCATGCCGCCGATGTCCGCGATCAGTACTTCACCGCGCTCGGGGAGCGTCACGTCGGTCGATCGCGCGTGATGAAACTCGATGCGGTCGGCGTATCCATTGGCCGCGGCGATCTCGCGCGCCACGTCGATGGCGTCATTCGGCTCGATGGCGTACACACGGCGGGCGCCAAGCGCGCACGCGATGAGCGCGAAGATGCCCGTGCCCGTGCCGACGTCGATCACGATGGCGCCCGGCTTGATCGTCCGCTTCAGCGCGGTGACGAATGCGCCCATGCGGACCGTGTCCGCGCGACAGCCGGCCCGAGCCCTGACGCTTCGCTTCCTCGAACTGCTCGATGGCGTCGATTGCGGCCTGCAGCGTGCCGACCACGCCGATGCCGCGCGCCAGCGCCTGATCGCGAACGGTCGCGTCGTCCTTGCGCAGCAGGAGCACGGCCTTCGAGCGTGACGCCGCGATGATGTCCACGCAGTTGGTGAGCCGATCGTCCACCGCGATGTCGAGCTTCAGCGCGTTCGCGGCATCGCCGCGCGAGCCGGGCACCGTCAGGACCGCGGGCAGCGGAAACCCCTGCATCTCGAGCCACCACTGCGTCTGGAACTGAGTGGTTTCGCCCGCGCTCGAGGGGCGCGTGGTCATGAAGTAGACCTCCCACCGCCGCTCGCGAGAAACCCGGTACAGCCGCTCGATCTGATCGGGTTCGTACGCCTCCAGCTGCAGCCACCACTGCGCCGTCCGGCTGATGTGATCCCAGACGCGTTTCATCGCGTCGGCCGCCATCTGCCCTCCGCCTCCTTCGATTTTCGCGGCCGTTTCACGGAAGGTCTTGTTGAAGTTCGCGATGACGCCGTCGACGTCGAATCCCACCCGAATGCTCATGCCCGGACGATCTCCGATGCTGATTCGCGGTCCGCGACGGCGAGTCCCGCGAGAATGGCGGCCAGGAGCAGGTTGGCCGGGGCGCGAAGACCTGTCTCCCAGAGGCTCTGCACGGCCACCGCGGCGAGCGCCGCGCAGGCGCCAATCCGCACGAACCGGTGCGCGCCATCGTCGGCCGCGAGACGGCCGCGCGCCGTGCGCGTCAGCATGACGAGGCCCGCGCCGATCGCGACGGCGATCACCGCGCCGCCTTCGGTCGCCACCTGCAGATACTCGTTGTGCGCATGGTTGAAGAGCACCTGCCGTGACGTCTTCTGGTAGACGAACATCGCGTCCGCGAACGTCCCGACGCCGGTGCCGAGCAGAGGGAAGCGGCGGATGATGCCGAGCGTCTCCCGCCAGATGACCAGCCGGCCCACCGTCTCCGACTCTGCGGCGGAAACGGAGCTGACGACGCGTTCGGCGAGCCCTTCGACGTTCATCCACGCGGCGGCGCCGATGAGTGCGGCCGCGGCCGCGGCGCCGATCCACGCGCTGCGGACGTGGTCCCTTCGCGCGAGCGAGGTCCCCACGACGGAGGCTGCGACCAGCGCGATGAAGCCGGAACGCGAGAGCGTCGCCGCCAGCGTCAGGAGCATCGCGCCGAGGCACACGAGCGCGGTCAAGGCCGGCGCGTCACTCAACGCGACGAGCGTCGCGTGCGTCCCCTGCCGCAGGCGTTCGCTCATGTGCGCGCGGACATGCATCGCCAGGTATCCGCCGACCATGCAGATGACCAGCACCAGCCAGGTCGCCAGCTGGTTGCGATCGACGAACGGTCCGAAGGGAACCGCGCGCGGATCGGGCACCTCCCATTTCCAGAGGATCGTTCGTGGCGCCGTCGCACGCTGCGCCAGCGACACGAGCGCGCAGGCAAATCCGAGCCCCGCCAGCAGACGCGCCGCCGTGCGGCTGCCGCCATGCGAGAAGGCTTCGCGCGAGGCCCAGAAGACCAGCGCCGCCATCAGCGCCAGCGTAAAGCCCGCGCGCGTGGCCGCGGGATGAATCGAGACCGGACGCCACAGGCCGAGCGGCGCGAGCACGTACGCATCCTGCACGCCTGGCGAAGCGGGGGAGACGGCATTCAGCATCGGAGAAGGCAGCGGCAGCAGCTGCAGACCGATCAGCGCGAGGAGGATCATGACCGTGATGTCGAGCGCCCGCGTGGACTGGTCCGCGGCGATGCGCGCTCCCGAGAGCAGAAAGAGGCCGGCGGCCGCGATGAGCGCCGGAACGACAGGCCACGAGTAGCGCCCGCCGATCGACGCGAGCATGAACGCCGCCAGCAGCACGAGCGCCGCCGGCAGCAGCGACGGCCGGCGACGATCAGCTCGCGGCCGGCGCTTCCGCGTAATAGCTCTTGTACTGGTGGCCGTAGTACCGCGAGTAGTAGTAGCGGTTCCGGTCGAAGTCAACGCGATTGAGGATAGCCGCAATCGAGCGCGGATGACCCGCCTGAAGTGTCTCGATTGCACGCTCCGCGAGGCGCCAGCGCGTCATCTCGGCGCCTACGACGAAGGACACGGAATGCACGAGCGGCGCGAGCACGACGGCGTCGGTCACCGCCAGGACTGGTGGAGTATCGATGATCACCCAGTCGAACGGACCGGTCGTCAGCTGATGCAGGAACGCGCGCATGCGATCCGACGCCAGCAGCTCCGACGGGTTCGACGGCGTGTGGCCCGCCGGAATGACGAGGAGGTTCGGATCGCCGCAGCGCTGCACGACCTCGCGCATCCGCGCCTTGCCGCTGAGCAGCTCGGCGAGGCCGCGATCGTTGGGCAGGCGCATCGCCTTGTGCAGGCTCGGGCGGCGCATGTCGGCGTCGATGAGCAGCACGCGCGCGCCGCCGATGGCGAGCGCCAGCGCGACGTTGACCGCCGTCGTGGTCTTGCCTTCCAGCGGCTGCGTGCTGGTGATGGCGACGAGCCGCGTCGCGTCCGTGCCGCTGCTCGCCACCAGCGCGGTGCGCAGCGCGCGGAACGCTTCGCCGAAGTCGTGCGGCACCGGACCCGACAGCAGCGGGTGCCGCTCGCCGTGGACCTTCGGCACGAGGCCGAGGAAATTCAGGTGCAGGCGCCAGGTCACGTCCTCGGGCGTCTTCACCGTGTCGTCGAGGTAATCGATCGCGAATGCCGCCGCGATGCCGAAGCCGAGGCCGAAGAGAATCGCCATCAGCCACGCGCGGCGCGTGTTGGGCGTGAACGGTGACTCGGGCACTTCGGAGCGATCGAGCAGGCGCACGTTGTTCGCGCGGCTGTTGCTGACCACGCGCAGCTCTTTTTCACGCTGCAGCAGCGACTCGTAGACCTGACGGTTGCTTTCCGCCTCGCGCTGGAGCACTGAGTAATCGATGCTCTTGCGGTTCAGATCCGTCGCCTGCGCCTTCTGGCCTTCCAGGTCCGCCGACAGCTGCTTCTCCTCGTCGAGCGCCGCCTGATAGTCGGCCTTGATGGCCGCGACGCTGCGCTCGATCTCCGCATCGAGCTGCCTCTGCGCGTCCTGGATCTGGCCGTTCACGCGCTGCACGTCCGGATGCTTCTCGCCGTACCGCTCCTCGAGCCGCACCCTGTCGCGCTGGAGCTCGACGATCCGCGTCTTGAGCTGCTGCACGAACGGGTTGGAGGCGATCTGGCTCAGGCCCTCGCGATCCTTCGTCGCGGCCACCTGGTTGTACAGCGCTTCCTTCTGGATGCGGTTCGTGCGCGCGTGCGACGCCGCGTCGTTGACCTGGTTCAGGCGCGAGACGATGATGTTCTGGCGATCCTCGAGCGAGATCGCGTTCTGGTTCTCGCGGTATTCCGCGAGCATCCGCTCGCTCGCCTGCACGACGCTCTGCTGCTTGGCGACTTCCTCGGTCAGCCACTGCAGCGTCTTGTCCGTGTTCTGCAGACGGAAGTCGAGATTCTCGTTGACGTACTCCTCGGCGAGCACGTTCACCGCGCGCGCCGCGAACTCCGGGTCGGCGGAGACGAAATACACGTCAACCAGCCTGCTGCCGCGAACGGGAACGACCTGCACGCGGCCGAGGAACGCATCGGCCTGCTGGTTCTCGTTGACCGGGCCCGCGGGACGCGGAGGCGGCGCCGCCGTCTGCCCGCGGAAGGGCGCGGCGATCTTCGCCTTGAGGTCGCTGATGACCTGCGTCAGCAGCGGCGGCTTGGCTCCCTTGCCGTTGAACTCCGGAACGTCTTCGAGCTTCACGCGCTTGACCGCGCGCAGCGCGAGATCGCGGCCCTGAAGAATCTTGTACTGCGTCTGGTAGTACGGCTCGGGATCGCTGTAGACCAGCTCTGGCTGCTTGAAGTCGACCTGCGCGGTGGTCTGCTCTTCGTCGATCTGGATGCGCGCCTGCGCCCGGTAGAGCGGCACCGTCGTGAACGTCTGGTACATCATCCCGGCGATGACCAGAACCGCGATGGCGGCGCACGCCTTCCAGTGCTTGATGATGATCGCGAGACGATCGAAGAGGTGAATGTTCGGGTCGGGGCTGAAGAGGCCGGCGGTCTTCCGCGCCTGCGGTTGATGGACGGGTACCGGCGGCGGCGACCCTGCCGCAGGACCAGTGGTTGAAAGTCCGCCCGGAGTAAACATCTCCCTATCTGGGGCTAATCTGCGTCGTTTGCGACGTTGTCCGCGTCACGTCCGCGCTCGACGCGACCGTCGTCACGAGCGTGGATGTCGGCGTCAGCGTGTTCCCGACAGCCGCTTTGACGGCCGCAGACGCAGCGGCCACGCGCACTTCGGTCTGCCGCACCTCACCGCGCGCAAGCGTGGTCATCGTGCTTGCGCCGACCACGGAGCCGTCTGCGCCGAGCAGTTCGACGATATAGACATTGCTGTCAAGGTCGGCGAACTGGAATTGGCCGTCCACGTCGCCCGTCGTCTGTGCGATCACCTGCCCCGTGCGCATGTTCCGAAGCAGCACGCGCGCGAACGGAATCGGCGCGTTCAACGAGGTGCGCGCTCTCCCGACGAGCGCGCTGACGACTGGCGTGCCATGAGCCGAGGCTGCAGACGCGCGCGGCGCGTTCTGCGTGGCTGGCGCGGCTTGCCTGAACGCCGTCTGCTCGATGGCGCGGCCGCGGACCGGCTGGCCCGCGAAGCGCGCTGCGTCATTCGCGCGCGCCTCGAGTACGGACTGCGGCACGAAGCGCCACACGGACTGCGCCCGGACCGGCCGGAATTGTGGCCAACTCAGCAGCGCCACCATCGTCAGCACGATGGCCGCCTGAACACCTAAATGCGTGCGGTGCATGGGTTTGCAATCCTACTATCGGTCGCTATCGGCCCCATCAACAGAGGCATACCGGACTCGATACGACACGAACGGAGGGGAGAGGACAATTCTCAAAAAAAATCCTCCGTTTGTCAATTCGGTTTACACGTTATTTTGCAACGATTTACGTGTTGTAACCGGTTGCCAGCGCTGCAACCGTCTCAATGTGTGCAGTATGGGGAAACATGTCCACCGGCTGGAGCGCCCTGATGCGGTACCCGTGCCGCGACGCAACGGCGAGATCGGTGGCCAGCGTCTCGGGATTGCACGACACATAAATCGCCCGTGCCGGCTTGAGGCGCCCGAACACGTCGCGCAGCACCGGCGCGGCACATCCCTCCCGCGGCGGATCCAGGACGACCACATCGGCCTCACGAAACGTCGTGAGTGCGGTCTCGACGCGCCGCGCCACGAACCGGCAGCGTTCGCGCGCGCGCGCGTTCAACTTCAAAGCGGCCTCGCCATCCGCGACGGCCAGGCGATTCTCCTCCACGGCGACGACGTCATTGCCCGCAAGGGCGAGCGGAATGGCGAACAGGCCGCTGCCTGCATACAGATCGAGGATGCGCCTGGGCCCCTCCCGTTGGCTCGGGACACGCGCCACCTCATCCAGGACGAGGCGAACGAGCATCTCCGCCGCGAGGACGTTGGTCTGAAAGAACGCGGCCGGCGAGATCAGGAAGGATGCGCCGGCGACCTGCTCGCGCATGCGCGGCGAGCCGTGCAGGTGCCGCGTCGAGGGTCCAAAGATGAATGCATCGTCGCGCGCATGCACGTTGAGGTGCATCGAGGTGGGCGGCGACTGCTCGAGCAGACGGCGCGTCGCGGTTCGCACGCGGCGGTCGCGATCGCTCGAGACGATCAGTGCCGCCATCAGCTCGCGCGTGCGGCAGCCGACGCGAATCGCCAGGCTGCGAAGCGTGTCGGCGAACTGCAGGCCGGCAGCGCCGAACGTGTCGCGCGCCGCAAACGCAAAAGCGTTCCCGCGCTCGTCGTGAACGGGACATTCGACGACGGGAATGACGCGGCGCGCGAGGGACCACGGCGCGTACGAGACGATCGACGAGTTCGCTTTTCAGACGGAGCTGTTCGGAGTAGGCGATGTGCTGCCAGGTACAGCCGCCGCACGGGCCGATGCCGGGGACGGCATCGATGCCGAAATGGCGGCAGCGCGGCGTGATTCGGTGCGGCGACGCGCGCAGCACCTCGAGCAGCCTCGCGCGCCGGCCGGTGAGCTCGATGCGGACACGCTCGCCGGGAATCGTGAAGGGGACGGGGACCCGCGCGCCGCGCACGTCCGCGAGACCGTCGCCGTTCGCGGCAAGCGCGTCGATCTCGACCGAGACAACCAACTAACTCACGTTCAACAGTTCGACATCGAAGACGAGCGTGGCATTCGGCGGGATCACGCCGCCGGCGCCCTGCGACCCGTAGCCGAGATCCGGCGGAATCGTCAGCGTGCGCTGTCCGCCGACCTTCATGCCGGCGACACCCTGATCCCATCCCGGAATCACCTCGCCGCCGCCGAGCCTGAAGGTGAACGGCTCGTTGCGATCACGCGAGCTGTCGAACTTCGTGCCCTTGTGATCGGACTTGCCTTCGTCGTACAGCCAGCCCGTGTACTGCACCGTCACCTGGCGCCCGGGCGTGGCTTCGGCGCCGGTGCCCGCCTTCACTTCCTGTTTCTGAAGCGCAGTGATGTTCGAGCGTCCCATGTTGTTGTCTCCGGCGCACGCGGCAAGTACGCTGACCAGCAGAGCAATGGCCACACGTGTCATGCCCCGATTATAGGTGGCGTGGCACTGCGGTTGCTGCGGAGGCGTGCATGAACGGCGCGCGCGTGATTGTCGGCGGGGCAGGGCTGGCGGGGCTCACGGCCGCATATGAACTTGCACGCGGAGGCGCGGCGGTCACGGTGCTCGACGCTCGCGAGTACGCCGGCGGTCGAGTGCGGACGATTCGTGATTTTTCCGCGGGTCAGCACGCGGAGCGTGGCGGCGAGTTCATCGAGCCGGATCACAAGGAGCTGCTGGCGCTGTGCGAGACATTCGAGCTGCGGCTCGCGCGCGTCCTCCGCAGCGGCTTCACGCATCGGTTCCGCGGTGCGGACGGCACGTACCGGCTCAGTCGAACGGCGCCGTGGGAGGCGCTGACCGACGCGGTGGCGCCGCTGCTGCGCCGCTACAAACTCGCGGGCGGAGACAGCTCCGCCGATGCCGTCCGCGAGATGGCGACGCTGTCGCTGAGCGAGTGGCTGCGGCAATCGAACGCCCCCGCAGACGTGCAGGCGATGTCGAAGGCGCTGCGCGGATTCTTCCTCGCGGATCCCGAGGAGATCTCCGTCCTGCCCGTCGTCGAACAGATTGCCAGGGGCGGCTCGCCCGCGCAGGTGGAGTTCTTCCGCATCGAAGGCGGCAACGACCGTCTGGCGGATGCGCTGGTGCGCGCGACGCCGGCGCGGTTTCTGCTCGGCCACGTGATTCGCGCCGTCTCACACGCGGTCGATCGTGTGACCGTCACGGTCACGGACAACGCCGGGCTCACGCAGCAGATCGAAGGCGACGACCTCGTGATGACGCTGCCGGCCTCCACGCTGCGTGACATCGAGATTCGTCCGGAACTGCCCGACGATCAACGCCAGGCGATTGCCAAGCTGCCCTACGGCCGCTCGACCAAAGTGCTCGTGCAAAGCTCGACAGGCCTGTTCGATCACCGGCACGCGCGCGCGTTCGCGACCGACAATCACCTTTGAGGCGGCCAGCCGTGGCGGCCGCGAGCTGCTCTCGGATCTCTGCTGGCTGGGGATGAGCCGAGCGCCCGTGACCGCGGTGCATGTCGGCGACTGGACGTCGGATCCGTGGGCGCGTGGCGGCTACGCATTCACCGATCCCTGCTTCGATCCCGCGTGGCGCCCGCTGCTGGGCCGCCGCGCCGGGCGTATTTTCTTTGCAGGCGAGCACACCAGCGAGCGCTGGCAGGGCTACATGAACGGCGCCGTCGAATCCGGACAGCGCGCCGCGCGCGAACTGCTCGCCGATCTTCGATAGACAATAGATCCGGAGGTGCTTGTGGCTGTTCGCCGCGGCGTTGCCATCGTTCTCACCCTGATCACGCTTGCCGTGATCGTGTCCTTCCTCGGCGTTGCGTTCATCTACGTGCTCGTGTCGCGCGGGCCGTCCGTCGAGGACGATTCGACGCTCGTGCTGCGCCCGGGCGGCGCGCTGCAGGAAACGACGCCGGACGATGTCGTCGGGCAGCTCATCGCGAGCGACACGACGACCGTGCGGGGGTTCGTCGAGAACCTGCGGCTCGCCAAGCGCGATCCGCGCATTACCGGCGTGCTGCTGATGCCCAAGTCGCTCGACTCACCCTTCTGGGGCAAGGTGCAGGAGCTGCGCGACGCGGTGCTCGACTTCCGCAAGTCGGGGAAGACCGTCGTCGCGTTCCTCGAATTCGGCAGCGACCGCGAGTACTACCTCGCCAGCGCGGCGGATCGCGTGTATCTGCTGCCCACGAGCGCGCTCGACCTGACGGGCGTCGCGTCGTACGAGGTCTTCCTGCGCGGCACGTTCGACAAGCTCGGCGCGTATCCCGATTTCCTGCAGATTGGCGAGTACAAGACCGCGGTCAACCAGCTCACGCAGAAATCGTTCACCCCCGCGCACCGCGAGATGACCGAGTCGCTCAACGGCGACATGTACGAGCAGCTGGTGCGCGGCATCGCCTCCGCGCGCGGCAAGACCGAAGCGGAGATGCGGCAGCTGCTGGATCGGGGGCCGTTCTCGCCCGAGGATGCGGTGCGCTTCGGCCTGGTCGACGGCCTCGCCTATGAGGACCAGCTCGACGATCGCGTGCCGCAGCTGCGGCAGGCGGGCGAGATGCGGCGCGTGGACGGCAGCGAGTATCAGCGCGTCACCGCGCGGTCGCTCGGCATCCGTCCGGCGTCGCGCATCGCGGTGCTCTACGCGTCGGGCGTGATTGCCTCCGGCAAGAGCGGCTACGACCCGGGCAACGGCATGGTGGTCGGCTCCGACACGTTCGTCGAACAGCTGCGGCGGCTGCGCGAGGACGACACGATCAAGGCGATCGTCCTGCGCGTGGACAGCCCGGGTGGATCGTCGGTCGCGTCCGACGTGATCTGGCGCGAGCTGGTGATCACGCGCGACGACAAGCCCGCGCGGCCGCTCGTCGTCTCGATGTCCGATCTTGCCGCATCGGGCGGCTACTACATTTCGGTGCCCGGCCAGGTGATCGTCGCGCAGCCGGGGACGCTCACCGGATCGATCGGCATCTTCGCGGGCAAGTTCGTCATCGACGGCACGCTGGCGAAGGTCGGCGTCACCACCGAGACGGTGAAGTCGGGAAAGAACTCGGACATCTACTCGCCGTTCGCGCGCTTCTCGCCCGAGCAGCGCGTGAAAGTCGGGCAGTACATGGAGGGCTTCTACAAGAGCTTCCTCATGAAGGTGGCGGAAGGACGCCACAAGACGCCTGCCGAAATCGACATGGTTGCGCAGGGCCGCGTGTGGACTGGGGCGCAGGCGAAAGATCGCGGACTGGTCGACGCGCTTGGCGGGCTCGATACCGCGATATCGATCGCCAAGCAGCGCGCGCACATTCCGGCGGACGAGGAAGTGGATCTGGTGGTGTATTCGCCGCGGCGCAGCTTCTATGAGGCGCTGACGCAGCTGGGACGCTCGTCCTCGTCTCTCGGTTCGTGGGCGATGCTGATGAATGCCGGGGTCGCACGCCAGGCGATGTCGGCGCTCGCCACGCCCGTGACGGCGTTCCGGCGCGGCGAGCCGCTCGCGTTGATGCCGTTTACCTTCGTTCGTTAAGTACCGATGATGCGCTTGGCGACGTCGGCGTTGACCTGAATCTTCATCCCCTGCTTCGCCTTCGTCATGTAGGCGGCGAAGAACTGGTCGCGCCGCTCGTTGAGCAGCTGCTGGCGGAAGCTTTCCTTCGCCTGCCGCAGCGCATCGGGCGTCACGTCCTGACGCTCCGCGACGCGGACGATCACCGAACCGTTGGGCGTCGCGATGGGCTCGCTGACGCCGCCGGCCGGCAGCGCGAACGCCGCCTTGTCGACCTCGGCGCTCACGCCGATGTCCGGCAGCGGCGATCCGCGGGCGATCAGCTGCGAATCCTTCGCCTCGAGGCCCTGCGCCTTGGCGGCCGCCGCGAAATCCTTCGCCGACCGCAGCGAGGCCGCGATTTCACCCGCGCGCTGCTTGCTCAACTCCGCCGCCTTCATCTTGATCACGTCGTCGCGAACGCGATCCTTCACCTCGTCGAGCTTCGGCACGTACGGATCCTTCATGTCGGTGACGGTGATGTAGACGGGGCCGCGCGGCGACTGCAGCGCCTTGCTCACATCGCCCTTCTTCAACTGGAACGCCTGACTGGCGACGTCCGGCGCGGGGCCGAGCGTCGGGAGTGGTCCCTCGCGCGTGAAGAAGCCGGAGTCGGCGACCGTCAGGCCCGCTTCCTTGCCGACCGTGTCGATGTCGCCAGGCTTGGTGATGCGGGCGTCGAGATCGTGCGTGCGCGCGGTGAGCTGCTGCTCGACGCGCTGCGCGGCGAGCTGCTCCTGGATCTGCGGGCGCATTTCGTCCAGCGTGCGCGTGGAGGCGGGTTTCTTGTCCACCACCTTGATGATGTGGAAGCCGAACTGCGACTTCACGAGATCGCTGATCTGTCCCGGCTGCAGCGCGAAGGCCGCCTGCTCGAACTCCGGAACCATGCGGCCCTTGCCGAAGTAATCGAGGTCGCCGCCGTTGGCTTTCGAGCCTTCGTCCTCGGAGTACTTCTTCGCGAGCGCGGCGAAGTCCGCGCCGGGCGCCTTGGCCTCCTTCAGGATGTCCTCCGCCTGCTTGCGCACCGCCGCTTCATCCTTCCCCTCGGTCTTCAGCAGGATGTGGCTGGCGCGTACCTGCTCGGGCTGCTGAAACTGCTGGACGTTCTGGTTGTAGTAGCTCTCGATGTCCTGCGGCGTGACCGCGACCTTCGAGCGCATCTGATCGCGATCGACGAGCAGATACTTCACCTTCCGCTGCTCGCCCTTGCGGTACTCGGCCTGATGCGCGGCGTAGTACGACGTCAGGTCCGCGTCGTTGACCGTCACCTTGTCCCGGAACTTGTCCGCGGTCACCGCGACCACCTGCACCTTGATCTTCTCGTTGCGCGTGCGGTACTCGCGCTCGACGTCGGCGTCCGAAACCGCGAGCCAGTTGGTGAGCGCCGAGCGCAGCTTGTCGACCATCATGCTGCGCCGCAGGTTCTCCTCGAAGCCCCCCTTCGTCAGCGGGGGATACTGCGACGCCAGCAACTGCTCGTAGCGCGCTTCGCCGATGAAGCGGCCGTTCTCCTGCAGCGCCGGAATAGAGAAGATCTGCTGCGCGAGCTCCTCGTCGCTGACGCGGATCCCCTGGCGCTCGGCCTCGGCGAGCGCGGCCTGCTCGTCGACCATCTGCTGCAGAATCTGTTGATCGATGCCGAGCTGGCGCAGCAGCTGCTCGTTGATGTTGCCGCCGTACTGCTGCTGGTAGGCCTGCATCTGATTCTGGTAGCGCCGCTGGAAATCGACGCCGCGGATGTCCGTGCCGTTGACCGTGGCCACAACGTCCGATGTGCTCGCGCCGATCGTCGTTCCCGTGTTCATGTAGCTCGGGAAATACAGCGCGATGAACGCCAGGACGACGATGAAAAGGCTCCACTTGAGCCAGTTCTTGTGGCGCCGCATCGTGTCGAGCATCGTCATGGTCTAATCTTCCTCAGCAGTGTTGATTGAAGCCTCTCATCGTACGCGATCGAACGCCGGAGCCGCAACGGTTCATGGTATATTTGGCCGATTTAGAAGGACTTAGCGCTCCCGCCCTTCTCAAGCGGTGACACCTATCTCCGCCAAGTCTGACCTCCCCGATTCCGCCGCGCGCCGTACCCGTCGTGCCGATCTCGCCACCCGGCTCAAGGGACGCGGCCGTGCGCTTCGCTCGCAGCTCGAGCGCCGTGACACGCTGCTCGAGGCCGTGCGCGAAGCCAACGCGACCCTCGATCCGAAGAAGGTCGGCGGGTGGCTGGTCGCTCAGGCCAGAACGTGGATCCCGGCGGCCTCCTGGGTGGTCGTCGCCCGCGACCTCAAAGGCGATCTCACCGTCATCGCCGACGAGGGGCTGACCGCCGCGCTGACGCCGGCGCTGTGGGTGGCGGCGCAATTCGTCATGCGCCGCGGCGCGGAGTTCTTCTCCGCCGATCTGGCCAAAGACAGCAAGAGTGCGCAGGGCGTTGCCGGCAGCGCGGTCGCGTTTCCGCTGATTTGCCGCAACCGGACCGTTGGCGCGCTGGTTGGCCTCGACCCTGCACCCTCTGCCGCGGTGCCCGCGCTCGCGCCGGCGCTCGTACTGGCGTTTCGATCGATTCTGGAGCCGCCCGCCATTGCGCTGGACAACGCGATTTCCCTCCAGCGGTCGGAGGCGGCTTCGGTCACCGACGACCTCACGGGTCTGTATAACTCGCGATACCTGAACCTCGTTCTGCGTCGGGAATCGAAACGCGCTTCCCGAAGCGGCCGGCCGCTATCCCTGTTGTTTCTGGACCTCGACGGTTTCAAGCAGGTCAACGATACGCACGGCCATCTTGCTGGCAGCAAAGCGCTTGTGGAAGCGGCCGTCATCATCCGCGGCAGCGCCCGCGAAACCGACGTCGCGGCGAGGTTCGGTGGCGACGAGTTTTCAGTGATCCTCCCGGACACGGGGCGGGATGGCGCCGTCTCGGTGGCCGAACGCATCCGCGACCGAATCAATGCCTGTCAGTTCCTGGCGTCGGACGGGTTATCCATCCATCTCACCGCGTCCATTGGAGTTGCGACCCTGCCGGACGTGGCCGCATCAGCCGAAGAACTAATACGAGCGGCCGACGTGGCCATGTATCGGGTCAAGGACGCGGGGAAGAACGGGATTCACATCGCGCAGGAGGCGTCAGACCTCTAGCGCAAGGAGTTTTCGACTTTGGCTCTCGGCTCGTTTTTCTCCCTGTTTTCCAGCGATCTCGCGATCGACCTCGGAACCGCCAACACCTGCGTGTACGCCCGCGGCAAGGGCATCGTCGTCAACGAACCGTCGATTGTCGCGATCAACAAGATCAACGGCCGCGTCGAGGCGGTGGGCAAGGACGCGAAGGAGATGCTCGGCCGCACGCCGGGCAACATCGTCGCGATCAAGCCCATGAAGGACGGCGTCATCGCGGACTTCGAAGTGACCGAGAAGATGCTGACCTACTTCATCAAGAAGGCGCACAACCGCAACGTCTGGGTGCGCCCGCGCATCGTCATCGGCGTGCCGTCGGAGATCACGCAGGTCGAGAAGCGCGCGGTGAAGGACAGCGCCTACCGCGCCAAGGCCAGCGAAGTCCATCTCGTGGAAGAAGCGATGGCCGCGGCCATCGGCGCGGGCATGCCGATCACCGAGCCCTCGGGCAACATGATCGTCGACATCGGCGGCGGCACGACCGATATTGCCGTCATCTCGCTCGCGGGCATCGTCTACAGTAAGGCGGTGCGCGTCGCGGGCAACGAGATGGACGAGGCGATCATCCAGTACATCAAGAAGACGTACAACCTCCTCATCGGTGAGCGCACCGCCGAGCAGATCAAGATGGAGATCGGCTCCGCGTTTCCGCTCGAAGAGAAGATGACGATGGAGATCAAGGGGCGGCACCTGATCGAAGGCGTGCCGAAGACGATCACCATCACGGACGAAGAGATTCGCGAAGCGCTCGCCGAAACGGTCAACGTCATCGTCGATGCGGTGCGTGTGGCGCTCGAGCGAACGCCACCAGAGCTTTCGGCGGACATCGTCGACCGCGGCATCGTGCTGACCGGCGGCGGGTCGATGCTGAAGTAAGTTCGCGATGGCCGTTGTCGACATCCGCCGCCGTACCGGGTATCTGTTCCTCGCGGTGATCGTCGGCCACGTGATCCTCATCTCGACGCAGGTGACGACGAAGAGGGGCGTGCCGATGCTCGAGGCGGCCGCCTTCGGCGTCTTCTCGGAGGTGCAGCGCGGCGCCAACGCGGTGACGAGCGGCGTGCAGACGCGGTGGCAGAACTACTTCGCGCTGCAGCAGGTGCGCGAGGAGAACGAGCGGTTGAAGCAGCAGCTCGGCGACCTGCAGGTGCGCCTGCAGCAGGAGCGCGGGCTGGCGCAGCAGTCGCAGTCGCTGCAGAAGCTGCTCGACCTGAAGACGGACACGCAGCTGTCGACAACGGGCGCGACTGTGATTGCGGGCGGCGCGAGCCCTGAATTCCGCACGATCACGATCGACAAGGGGACCGGTGAGGGTGTGCGGCCGGACATGGCGGTGATTGCGCCGGCCGGTGTCGTCGGGCGCGTCATCCAGCCGAGCACGCGAGCCGCCAAGGTTCAGCTGCTGATTGATCGAAACGCGGCCGCCGGAGCGTTGATCGAACGAACGCGCGCGCAGGGCGTCGTCATCGGCACCGGATCGGACGAGCTGCGCATGGACTATGTGGCCGGTTCGGCCGATCTCAAGGTTGGCGACACGGTGGTCACCTCGGGCATCGACGGTATTTACCCTAAGGGCTTTGTTATAGGTCAGATACAATCGGTAAAGCGAGGTGCGGGGGAGTACAGCGCCATCGTGATCAAGCCGGCCGTCGATTTCAACTCGCTCGAGGCGGCGTTGATTGTGCTGACGCCTCCGCCCGCGGCGACGACGTCGACGGCCACGGCGGGAACCGCAGGTACGCATCAGGGCCGCGAGTGAAAACCGCCGGCGTCCTTGTTGCGATAGCTCTGGCGCTGGCGTTGCAGACGAGCCTCGCGCGATTCGTCGTCGGGGGCACCGCGGCGCTCGATCTGGTGCTGGTCGTCGTGGTGTACGTCGCGCTGACGACCGGGCCGGTGACCGGGATGCTGGCCGGCAGCGTCGCGGGAATCATCCAGGACGCGTTGTCGAGCGGCACGATCGGCATCGGCGGACTGGCGAAAGCGATTGTCGG
>QHWQ01000331.1 GCA_003222635.1 Acidobacteriota bacterium
GGACGAACTTTGGTTCCGATCTTCGCGACGAAGGCGGCACCGTCGGCATCATCGGCGCGGCGCGGTTGCGCCGCGACGGCACGATCATTCCGCGCACCGGCATCGTCGGCGACCCGATTCACCGCGTCGACGTGCGGCTGCTGAAGAAGTTCACCCTCGGCGGGCACCGCGCGTTCGAGGGGATGTTCGAAGCTTTCAACCTGTTCAACCACGCGAACTACGGCTCGTACACGATCATCGAGAGCAACGCGAACTTCGGAAAGCCCTCGGCGAACACCAATCTCGCGTATCAGCCGCGGATGCTACAGCTCGGGTTCCGCACCACTTTCTAAGGAGGACATCCGATGAGCGGCCGGCAGATCCCAGGTTTCCTCACAGTCTTGTGCAGTCTCCTTCTCATCTGCGCCACGGCGTCGGCGCAGAATTCCAACGGCAGCATCGTGGGGGCGGTGAAAGACGCGTCCGGTGCGGTCCTGCCTGGCGTCACCGTTGAAGTCGCCAGTCCCGTGCTGATCGAACGAACCCGTGCCGCCGTCACCGACGGCCAGGGGTTGTACCGGATGGTCGATTTGCGTCCGGGTGTCTACACCGTAACCTTCACCTTGCCCGGCTTCAGCACATTGAAGCGTGAGGGGCTCGAGCTCACCGCCGGGTTCACCGCCACCGTCAATGCCGATTTGAAGGTCGGCGAGCTCGCCGAAACGATCACGGTCTCCGGCGAGACTCCCGTCGTCGATCTGCAGAACGTGCGGCAGCAGACCACGCTCTCGCGCACGACGCTGGAAGCGCTGCCGACGACGGGGCGCATCAGCCAGCTCGTGAACTTCATCCCGGGAGCCGTCATTGGCAATCCTGTCTGGCAGAGCGTCGGCGGGCTCGACGAGCGGGCGAATGCCTTTTCGGCGCACGGCGGACGGTTTGACGACAACGTGCCCATCATCGATGGACTGCCGCAGCGCCTGCAGGGCGGCGCGGTCTTCGTCTTCAACCAGTTGACGATGCAGGAGGTGGGCGTCGAGACCGGCGGGATCGCCGCCGACCGCAACACCGGCGGCGTGCAGATGAACATCGTGCCGAGAGACGGCGGCAATACGTTCTCCGGCGCCTTCAACACGTCGCACACCTCGCCCTCGCTGCAGGCGGACAACCTCAACGACGAGCTGCGCGCCCGCGGGTTGAGCTTCTCCTCATCGCTCAAGAAGCACTACGACACGGGCGGCGCGTTTGGCGGACCGATCCTTCGCGACAGACTCTGGTTCTTCTCCGGAACCCGGTTCGGCGCGAATCAGCAGTATCAGCAGGGGAATTACTTCAACAAGCTGCAGAACCAGCGCATCGGGACCGACCCGGTGTATCGCGTCACGTTCTACGAGCCGGATCTGAGCAGGCCGGCGTTCACGAACGACTACTACCACGACGTGAGCCTGCGTCTGACGTTGCAGGCATCGAAGAGCAACAAGTTCGTCGTGTCGTACGAAGCGCAGCCGAACTGCAGCTGCTTCTGGCCCATCCTCGAGCTCGGCCCGCAGAACAACGTGCAGGGGACGCCGGAGGCGGTCGGCGCGCACAACTACAAGGTGAACTACCTCCCGCTCGTCACCTGGACGTCCACGATCAACAGCAAGCTGCTGCTCGAGGTGGGCGGATCGGCCAACGTGTTCGACAACGAAACGATGCGGACGGATCCGAGCGTCGGCACGGACACCATTGCCATCACCGAGCTGTCGACGAACTTCCGCTACGGATCACGCGCGCTCAGCCTGACGCACGCTGGCGGATACCGCATTCAGCACAACCGCCAGTACCGCCAGCGCGCATCGGTGTCGTATGTCACCGGGCAGCACTCGCTGAAGACGGGCGTCGACGTCGCCGAATATTCCGAGGGCGCGCCCGGCTGGGCCAATGACTCGAGCCAGATCAACGGCGCCCGCTCATACACCTTCAGGGATCGCGTCCCGCAGCAGGTCACCATCTGGGCGGTGCCGTTCGAAGCGCTCTGGCGCTCGCGCGACATCGCGGCCTACGCGCAGGATCAGTGGACCATTCAAAAGCTGACGCTCAACCTCGGCGTCCGCTTCAACAATTTCAACGGCTACGCGCCTGAAACAACGATGCCAGCGGGACCGTTCGTGCCCGAGCGCGTCTTCCCGCGAACGAAGAACGCGCCGAACTGGACGAACCTGAATCCGAGGATCGGCGGCGCCTACGACCTGTTCGGCAACGGCAAGACCGCGGTGAAGGCGTCGATCGGGCGATACACGCCGTACTCGATCGCGGCGGTCGATATTCCCGCGAACAACCAGGCCGCCAGCACAACGCGCACGTGGAACGACGCCAATGGCAACTACGTGCCCGACTGCGACCTGCACAATCTGGTCGCCAACGGCGAATGCGGTGGATGGTCGGACCTGACGTTCGGTCAGATCCGCGCCGGCAGCACTCGCCGCGTCGCGGACGCGCTCGGCGGCGTCAACCTGCAGGACTACAACTGGCAGCTGGCGGCGCAGGTGCAGCACGAGCTTCGGCCGAACGTGGCGCTCACCGCCGGCTACTTCCGCACGTGGTACGGCAACTTCCTCGTCACGGACAACCAGGCGACCGCGGCGAGCGACTACGACCCGTTCTGCGTCACGGTGCCGACGGATCAACGGCTCCCTGGTGGCGGCGGAAACCAGATCTGCGGGCTCTACGACATCAAGCCGGCCGCCTTCGGCCGCGTGGACAACGTCGTCACGCAGCACACGCACTACGGCAAGCAGAAGGAGGTCTTCAACGGCGTCGACGTCGGCCTCGAAGCGCGGCTGGCGCGGGGGGCGCGCTTCCAGGCGGGGGTGAGCTTCGGCCGCACGGTGACCGACACGTGCGACTTCAACAGCCTGCCGCAGGTGCTGCCGAACAGCATCAGCGGGGTCGCGGTTTCGACGACGGTGCTGACGCCGCGTACGTCCGACTTCTGCCACATCAGCCGGCCGTGGACGGCGGCGACGGGGCTGAACCTGGTCGCCATCTATCCGCTGCCGTGGGACTTCCAGTTCAGCGCGCTCTACTTCGACAAGCCGGGCATTCCCGATGTCGCGAGCCGCGCGTACACCAACGCGGAGATCCGGCAGTCGCTCGGGCGCGACCTCGGGCAGTGCCGCGGTGCGGCCACCTGCAACGCCAGCGTCGTCATCAACACGGTTCCAGACGCCAGCTACTTCGAAGATCGGCTGCGGCAGATGGACATCCGCTTCTCGCGCGGGTTCCGGTTCGGCAAGATGCGCGTGCGCGGCAACGGCGACCTGTACAACCTGTTCAACGCGAGCAACGTGCTGAGCATGACCACGCGGTACTCCGGGACGAACGGAGGCCAGTGGTTGCGGCCGCTGCAGATCCTCGGCGGCCGGATGTTCAAGTTCAGCGCGCAGGTCGATTTCTGAGAGGGCGGGTAAGGCGGGTAAGGCTCACCCGCCCTGGGAGAGCGATGATGAAAAGAGTTCTCGTCGTTTCGATGACCCTCATGGCACTCGCGCTGCTTGCTCACGCTCACGCGCAGCAGCGCGTCTCGAGCATTCCCTCAGGCGGTACGCCGCTTGTCGCGGACAAGGACGTCAATGGTCCGGTGCCACGCCTGCCCGACGGCCATCCGGATCTGAGCGGACCGTGGCTCGGCGGCGGCTCGAACGCCGACATCGAGCGCGAAGGCGGCTTGAAACCCGGCGAGCTACCGCTGCTGCCGTGGGCGAAAGAGCTCAGGGACAAACGCAAGGAGCAGGACGAACCGTACGTCGCATGCACGCCGATGAGCGTGCCGCGCATCAACCCGTTTCCCTGGAAGATGGTCTTCAGCCTGACGCCGAAAGGCGTGACGGAAGTCTACATCCTGCACGAGCTCGGCGACGGCGGCCCGCATCGCGTCATCTACATGGATGGCAGGAAGCACCCCGACGATCTGTTCCCGACCTGGTGGGGGCACTCGATCGGGCACTGGGAAGGCGACACGCTCGTCATCGACACCGTCGGCTACAACGACAAGTTCTGGTTCGACAGCCGCGGGACGCCGCACACTGAGCAGCTGCACACGATCGAGCGCTTCTCGCGCCCGAACTACGGCACGCTCATCAACGACTTCACAATCATCGATCCGGGCGCCTACTCGAAGCCCGTGCAGTTGAAGTTCATCGCGCGGCGCGTCCGTCAGGACGTCGAGCTGATGGAATTCGTCTGCACGGAGAACAACCAGGCCGGCATCGCCGGCGGCTACAAGCTGAACGCCGGAGAGAAATAACGGAGGCGGTATGAGAACAACCCTCGCGATAGTGGCCGGTTTTCTGATCGCCGCGCCGGCCTTTGCCCATCACGGGTTCGACACCGAGTACGACGCGAGCAAGAAGTTCACGCTCAGCGGCGTCGTGCAGAAAGTCGAATGGCAGAATCCGCACATGCGGGTGTACGTCGACGTCACCGACGAGAAGACCGGGAAGGTGACGACCTGGAACATGGAGATGACGAGCCCCAACACCGTGCGGCGTCAGGGTTGGGGTCCGAAGGACCTCGTCGCGGGCGAGAAGGTCACCTTCACGACCTATGGCGGGAAAGTCGTCGAGACGAGGGGCTCTCTCGTCACCATCAAGAAACTGAGCGACGGCCGCGAGCTCTTCGTGGCCGGCGGACCGGACGCATCGGTTCCCAAGTAGGGTCCGCCTTTAGGCGGACGGCTCAAGGAGGTCTCATGAGGCGGCCGTTAGGAGAGTTGTGTCTTACCGTGGTGGTCCTTCTTCTCACCAGCACGTTCGCGTTCGCGCAACTCTCGACCGCGCAGTTGAGCGGACGAGTGACCGATGAAAGCAACGCGGTTCTGCCCGGCGTCACCCTCACCGCGACGCAAACCGACACGGGTTTCGTGCGGACCAGCGTCACCGATGACAGCGGCGCGTACATCCTCTCGAACCTCCCGACCGGTCCATATCGGCTGGAGGTGATGCTCTCGGGCTTCCGCACCTACGTCCAGACGGGCATCGTCCTGCAGGTGGCGGCGTCGCCCGTCGTCAACGTCGTGCTCACCGTCGGCAACCTTGAAGAGTCGGTGACGGTGCAAGGCGCCGCGCCGCTCGTGGACGTGAAGAGCGCGGGCATCAGCGATGTCGTGCGCAACGAAGAGATCGTCCAGCTGCCGCTCAACGGCCGGAATCCAGTCGAGCTCGTCATGATCGCGGGCGCCGCCGTGCAGACGATCACCTCCACGCAGCGCGCGCTGCCCGGCAGCCTCGGCGTGTCGGTGGCGGGAGGGCAATCCTTCGGCGTCGCCTACGTGCTCGACGGCGCGATGCACAACAACCCGCAGGACAATCTGAACATGCCGTTCCCGTTTCCCGACGCGCTGCAGGAGTTCAGCGTGGCGACGAGCGGATTGAGCGCGCAGAACGGCGTGCACTCGGGCGCGGCGGTCAATGCGGTGACCAAGTCCGGCACGAACCGCTTCTCAGGCAACGCGTTCGAGTTCGTGCGGGATCGGCGCTTCAATGCCACCAATCCGTTCTCGCCGATCGGGTCCGACGGCAAGCGCGTGGACGACGGTCTGAATCGCAACCAGTTCGGCGGCACGTTCGGCGGACCGCTCGTGCGCAACAAGCTCTTTTTCTTCGGCGGCTATCAGGCGACGACCGTCCACCAGCAGCCACCGGCGAACATCGCCTGGGTGCCGACGGCGCAGATGCTGGCCGGCGATTTCACGGCGTTCGCCTCGCCCGCCTGCAACGGCGGACGGCAGATCGCGCTGCGCGGCGGCTTCGAGAACAACCGCATCGACCCCGCGAAGTTCAGCCCCGCCGCGCTGAACCTGGTCAAATATCTGCCGAAGACGACGGATCCCTGCGGACAGGTGACCTACACGCTACGGAACGACGGCGATGAGCGGCAGTACGTCGGACGCGTCGACTATCAGCGGACCACCGACGACACAGTCTTCGTCCGCTACATGGCCACGAAATTCGACAAGCCGATTCCGATGCGGGAAGGGGATACGCCGCTGTCGCTCTATGACGCCGCGAACAACATGAACGTGCTCGGCTTCGACGCGCTGGCGCACTCGCTCGCCATTGGCGACACACGCGTCTACGGGTCCAACACGGTCAACGCGCTGCACCTCACCTACAATCGCAGCGGCGTCTATCGTCTCGCGCCGCAGACGTTCGAGCCGCACGACATCGGGTCGGACGTGTACAGCTACGCGCCGCACGTCGGCGTGTTCATCGTGTCGGGCAACGGGTTTCAGGTCAACAACCCCGGCCCGAGCCGCTTCACGATGGGCGCGTCGCAAATCAGTGATGACCTGACGGTGGTGCGCGGCGATCATCAGCTCGCCGTCGGCGGCAGCCTTGCCTACTGGAACTTCCATTTCCTCTCGCACGCGCGCTCCGGCGGCAACTGGACGTTCAACGGCCTGGCGACCGGACTCGGCCTCGCCGACCTCCTGGTCGGCCGCGTCGGCCGCCTCGAGCACGGCGGACCGGCGATCCTGCCGATGGAGCAGTGGTATACGGGCCTCTACGCGCAGGACGCGTGGAGGGCGACGAGCCGCATCACGATCAACGCGGGCGTGCGCTGGGAGCCGTATTTCGGGCAGGCCGTGACCAACGGGTCGGTCTACAACTTCAGCCTCGAGAATTTCAAGAACAACGTCAAGACCACGCAGTACGTCAACGCGCCGGCCGGTCTCATCTATCCAGGCGATGCCGGCTTCCCGGCGGGGCGATCGGGGCTGAACAAACAGTGGTTGAACTTCTCGCCGCGCGTCGGCGTGGCGTGGGACGTCAGCGGCAACGGCCGCGCGGCGGTGCGCGGATCGTACGGGCTGACGTATGACATGCCCAACGGCGAGTACGAGTTGATCAACGCGAACTCGCCGCCGTTCGGCAACCGCACGCTCGTCGAGGATCCTCCCGGAGGATTCGATCACCCGTACACGCAATTCGGCGGCGATCCGCATCCCTTCATCACGGGCCGCGACACGCCGTTCATCGCCTACGGCGCGTTCGGGGCCGTCGATCCCGACATCAACTCGCCGCGCATCCAGCAGTGGAACGTGACCGTCGAGAAGCAGTTCGGACGCGCCTGGCAGGCGGAAGCGAGCTACATCGGCAGCTACACGGATCGGCTGTGGAACCAGGTGGCGATCAATCCCGGTGTGTTCCTCGGCCTCGGGCCGTGCACGCTCGACGGCGTGTTCTACCCGACCTGCAGCACCAACGGGAATCTCAACCAGCGCCGGGTCTACTCGTTGAACAACGTGAACCCCGCGGCCGCGCGACTGATCGGCAACATGGACATTCACATGTCGAACGGCACGCAGTCGTATCGCGGGATGAAGCTGTCGTTTCAACGGCGCGCGGGCAGCGGCGTGAGCGCCAGCGGCAACTACACGCTGTCGCGCTGCTACGGCGACCCGTCGTTCCAGACCGGCGGATTCCCGCAGATCGCCAACGGCTACACCGATCCGCAGCATCCGGAGTTCGATCGTGGCCCGTGCGATCAGGACCGGACGCACATCGCGGTGTTCAACGCGGGCGCGCAGGTGCCGCGGTTCGACCGCCGCGCCGCGCGCGTCGCGTTCTCGGACTGGCGCGTGTCAGGCATCTTCAGCGCACGTTCGGGACAGCCGCTCAACGTCATCTCCGGCCAGGACCGCGCGCTCACGGGCATTCAGAATCAGCGCGCCGATCAGATACTGCCCAATCCGTACGGCGACAAGACGCTGAACAACTGGCTCAATCCCGCCGCGTTCGCGCAGCCCGCGCTCGGCACGCTCGGCAACTTCAAGCGCAACAGCGTCCGAGCGCCCGGCTTCCGGACGCTCGACCTCGCGATCTCGCGTCTCGTGCCGTTCGGCGCGAGCAGGAATCTGGAGCTGCGCGTCGAGACGTTCAACCTGCTGAACACCTTCAACTGGGGTCCGCCGGGCCTGATCAACGCCGACCGGACGCACGTCAACCTGAGCGCCGGCTCGTTCGGCCGCATTACCACGATCGCGGGCGCGCCGCGGATCATGCAGTTCGGGATCAAGTACGGGTTCTGAGCGAGGGACGAAGGAACTGGGGAACTAGGGGACGCGTCCCTTAGTCCCCTAGTCCCAAGTTGCTGTCCTATGACTTCGAGTACCAGTTCAACAGACGCACCTCGATCCCCGATCCTTTCAGCGCATCGGCGAACTCCTGCGGGTTCTGTCCCATGTAGTGATACGGGATCGCGACCTTCGGCTTGAAGCCTTTCACGCACGTCGCGGCGTCGGCCGGCGTCATCGTGTACGGCAGGTTCATCGGCATCAGCGCCACGTTCACGTTCGTGACCCACGTCGTCATCGCCGGGACGCACTCCGTGTCGCCGGCGATGTAGACCTGTGCGGCCCTCAGCTGCCGCACGTCCGCCAGCTTGTCGCTGAAGGCGAGCACGTAGCCCTGGCCGCGTCCTCTCGGGTGGTACTGCAAACGGTTCTCGGTGACGTTGTATGCGGGCACCGAGATGACCGTGATGCCGACCAGCGACTGCTCGTTGGTCCGCATCTGGTTGTTCTGCATGACCGTGGGATTGGGTATCTGCTTCATGTCCGCGACCGCCTGCGGCACGACGACAGGCGCCTCGGGCTTGCGCAGTTTCGCCACGGCGGCCGGGTCGTAATGGTCCCCGTGTATGTCTGTAACCAGGATGAGATCGGCCGGTTTTGCCCTGGAGAGGTCCGCCATCATCGTCACCGGATCGACGATGACGACCTTGTTGCCCTGTTCGATTTGCACGCTGGCGTGGCCCAGCGCCGTGATGGTGAGGGCGCCGCCGGGCGCCTCCACGGTGGTCGTCGTGGGCATCTGGGCGTATCCCACGGCCGCCGCCAATACAACCAATAACGCCACGCTCCACCGGAGTTTCATAAAGTCTCCTTTCGCCGCGACGCGGCCGGATTATACTCCGCGGCAGCAAACGCGCACCTAAAACATCGACGGAGGATCGCTATGACAGTCGGAGCGAGGCGGGTGTTCGCATGCGCCGCGGTCGTCTGCGCGGCGTGTCTGGTGACAGTGGCGGGTCTCAGGGCACAAACCGCCCCTGAACGGGTCCCCATGGTGGAGGAAACCTTCAAGACCGTGCAGCTGCTGAAGGGCATCCCCGTCGACACCTTCTTCGAGGTGATGGGGACGTTCGCCAGCTCGATGGGCAACGACTGCACCTTCTGTCATGCGTCCAACGCGGCGCTCGACAAATCGGCGTTCGCGACGCAGACGCCGCGCATCCAGCGCGCGCGGCAGATGATCACGATGGTCAAGGCGATCAACCAGCAGTACTTCGGCGGCGCGCCGCGCGTCACCTGCTTCACATGCCATGGCGGCAGCAACGTGCCGAAGGCAGACCCGAGCTTCATGTCGCAGTACGGCGAGCCGGTGCTCGATCCCGACGCGCGCGACTTCCTGACCGACGCGAGCGTCAACGTCAATCAGGTGTTCGCGAAGTACATCCAGGCACTCGGCGGCGCCGACAAGCTCGCGAAGCTCACGAGCTACGCGGCGAAGGGGACCTATTCCGGGTTCGATACCGATCGCAGCCCGGTACCGATCGAGCTCTATGCGAAAGCGCCGAATCAGGAAACGGTCGTCGTGCATCTGACGATCGGCGCGAGCACGCGCGTGTTCGACGGCACGAACGCGTGGGTCGCGGGGCCCGAGCAGCCGCTGCCGCTGCTGACGCTGACGAGCGGCAACATCGATCGCGCGCGCCTGTCGGCGCTGGCGAATTTCCCCGTCGGCCTGCAGAAGGCGTATCCGCAATGGCGCGCCGGCCGCACCATCCTCAACGACAAGGACGTCATCGTCCTGCAGGCGACGGTCAATGGCGACCGCGTCGCGCAGCTCTTCTTCGATCCCACCAGCGGCCTGCTGCTGCGGCTGTTGCGGTTTACGATCACGCCAATCGCATTCGTGCCGACGCAGCTCGACTACGCGGATTACCGCGAGCTGCCTGGCCTCGGCGTGAAGATCCCGTTCCAGCGGACGCTGACGCAGACCTACATGCAGATGACGCTGCAGTTCACCGATGTTCAGGCCAACGCACCGATCGACGCGGCGAGATTCGCCAAACCGGCGCCGGCCAAGCTGCAGTCCGAGAAATAGCAATTGACGAATTTACGGATTTACGAATTGACGAATAACCAGTGCCGGATTCGTAGATTCGTAAATCTTGGAGGAGCATATGCGAGTCACACGGACGTTCGTTGCGCTGATCGTTGCCACCACTGTCGCCGTGATTGCCTCGGCCGGCCTTGGCGCGCAGGGCGGCGCGGCAATGACCTTCAAGCTCGGCACGTTCGAGCAGGGCGGACGCACATTCGTCGGCCTGGTGCTGCGCGACGCCCAGATTGTCGACATTGCCCGCGCCAACACCGCGTACGAGCAGGCCAACGCGTCGGCGCCGAAGCTGACCGCGCCCACGGACATGAAGCAGCTGATCGCGCGCTACGACAACGAGTGGCGCACGCGGCTCATGGCCATCGCGCGCACGATCCCGGCGGCCGGCGCGCCGGCGTACGTCTATGCGATCAGCGCCGTGCGGATCCGGCCTCCGGTGATGCCGTCAGTGCAGTTGAACGCGGGCGGCAACTACGTCGAGCACGAGCAGGGGATTGCCACCAACCAGGCGCGCGGCGCCGCAGCGGCGGCACCAGCCGCGCGCGGCGGCGGTGGCGGCGGACGGGGCGCGGCACCCGCTGCGGCGGCGGCGGTGTCGGCGCCGGGCATCTGGGAGCGTAAGCCGGGCGACACGCGCGACAACCCGTATCTGTTCCTGAAGTCCCCGTCGGTGATCATCGGCAACGGCGATTCGATTGTCGTCCCACGCGGCCGCGTCCAGATCGATTTCGAATGCGAGTTCGCGACCGTCATCGGCAAGCCGGCGCACTACGTGCCGATCGATAAGGCCGCCGACTACATCTTCGGCTACACGGCGCACCACGACGTCTCGGACCGCCAGGGCCGCGGCGATCGGAAGATGGGCGGCTCGGACTGGCTGATCGGCAAGAACCACGACACGTTCGGCCCGCTCGGCCCCTACATCGTGCCGAAGGAGTTCATCAAGGATCCGATGAACGTCCGCCACACGATGTATCTGAACGGCATGGTGATGCAGGACTCGAATACCCGGAACATGAGCCACAACATCTGGGAGATGCTGTCGTTTGCCTCGAACATCACGACGCTGAACCCAGGCGACGTGATTTCCGGCGGCAGCCCGGCGGGAACGAACCTCGAGCGCCCCGACCCGCGCTGGATGCGCGCGGGCGACAACGCGAAGTGCGAGATTGAAGGGATCGGCGCGCTGTCCAATCCGGTTGTCGCGGAAGCGGCGACGTCGACGAAATAGATTCGTAAATCTGATCAACAGCGGTTGACGTTCCCCCCTGGCACGTTCCGGTACTTCGCGTGACAGTGCAGGCAGGCCGTGGCAAGTTTGTCCGCGGCCTCCAGCACCACATCGTCATTCTTCGCCTGTCCGGCCTTGTAGACGCCGACCGCGGCCTCGCGCAGCTCGTCGATCCACATCTTCCAGTCGGCGTTCTGCACCGGCGCCGGCTTGCCGTTGCTGCACTGCCGCGGTACGAGCAGCAGGTTGGCCGTCTCGGCCATTGCCATGCCGCTGTTTTCCACCGCCTCCCATCCACCATAGGCGCTCGTGAACGGATCGGACGACGTGGACTGGTGTGCCGCGGGCTTGAACGCCGCCGGATCTTCGACCTGCGCGGTGAAGATGACGTTCGATTGCGGGTACAACGTGCCGCGCATCAGCTGCAGCATGTTGGCGTAGACGCGCGGCTGCACGACCGGCGCCGCGGGCGCCTGGGCGTACACCGCTTCGCCCCACACGAGCGCAAGGACCACGGACACAACGCGGATCATGAATCCTCCATCTACGAATTTACGAATTTACGAATTGCAATTTGAAAATTGAGATCCGTCAATTCGTAACTTCGTAGATTCGTCAATCACGGGAACCCGATATACCGGCCGCCCACGGCCACGGTGGTCCACAAGACAATCGACACGAGCGCGACCAGCTTGCGCGTGATCGGCCGCACGTCCGCCTCGCCGGCCATGGCGACGCGCCGGCGCACCGACCACGTGAAGATGATGACCGCGACGAGCGCGCCCATCTTCACCCAGAAGAACGTCAGGTAGTAGTACTTCGTCGCGAAGCACATGAACAGCAGGATGCCGGTGGTGATCATCACGCCCAGCCCGCGCAGCAGCCAGCGCTCCGCGTCCTGCGCCAGGGACGCGACGGACTGGCCCGGCAGCGCCCATCCGAGCATTCGCAGATCGACCACGAGGACCGAGCCGCCAATCAGCGCCAGCCCCATCAGATGAATCGTCGCGACGATCGGAAAGAAGATCGGCGAGTCCCGCATCGCGTGAAGCGGGCCGGAATACTGCAGCCAGCGGCAGAACTCGAGCAGGGACATCGGAATTTACGAATTTGCGAATCTACGGATTTACGAATTGCCGAACCAGTAATCCTGATACGCCATCATCCGCCCGGCCGTGATGATCAGCGCGAGCAGAATCAGCGACACCGCGCCGACGATGCGCACCAGGCGCGGGGGCACGGGATCGCTGTCCCAGTCGCCGACCCATCGATAGACGTTGCGACGGAAGAGCCAGACGTTCACGGCCGCCAGCACGAGCGCCCCCATCTTGAAGCGGAAGAAGACGTTCTCGTAGCGGTTGACGGGCGCGGCGTAGAAGAGGAGCGCGCCGGTGACGACCATCACCACAAACCCCGCTTCGGTCCAGGGCATCAGGCGCGTGACGACCTGCGACACGGGCACGGACGTCAACGTCTTGCCCATGAGCCGCAGGTCGATCATGACCGCGGTCCCGACGAACACGCTGATCGTCAGCACGTGAATCATCAGGACGAGGAGAAACACGTAGCGGGACTCGTGGAGCTCGACGCTCCACGAGGTGTTCCCAAGCCAGTCGAAGAAGCGAAAGAGGTTCACCAGAGGCCGCCCCGGCCCCTTCGGTCCCTAGTTCGACTTCGGTGTCGGGTTGCCGTCAGCGCCGGGAGCCGAGCCGCCCATGAAGACCTTGCGGCCGTCCAGGTACTCGACGAACACGCCAACGCCCTTCGGCTCGCCGCTCTTCGCCTGATATCCGAACAGCTTGATCTCGGTGCCGATCGGCAGGCTGGTCTTGGTGATGCCGTTCCTCAACAGGTTGGTCGGGGGGCCGCCCTCGATGCCCCAGTTGGTCACGGTGCCGTCCTGGCCCTTCACGTCGAGCCAGATCCACGCATGGGGATTCACCAGTTCGACCTTGGTGACGGTCCCCTGGAGGTTGATCGGGTGATTCTCGTCAAAGGCCGCGGCAAACGAGTGATGCGCCACTGCCGGCACCGCAGCCAGCAGCAGACCCAGGGCAGCTATAACGCCGAGAAGTTTGACTGTCATCCGCATCTGGTGCTCTCCTTCTATCCTTCTATTATTCGGGTGCGCCATTACCGCGCAGATCGTGGACGCCCTCGCGGAACCGGATCTGCGTGCCTGTCACGACGTTGATCAAACCATAGTTCTGCTCGTGGCAGGCGAACTCGTAAATCATCGACGGATCGATGCGCGGCATCGTCGTGTCCACCGACCAGGGCTGCGTCCAGGTTTTCGGATCGGTGACCGTGTACTGATAGCGGATCGTATTTGGACCGACCCGTGTGAACCGTTCCACGAGCTGAAGCTGGTCGGTCGAGCCGAGGAAGTTGGTCGCCGGTTTCGGGTCGAAGAAGTTCGTCGTCTCGACGACCAGCGTGTTGCCCTCCCAGTGCCCGCGGGAATCTCCCAGGTACTGCCGCACCTGTGATGCGACATGCGGGCGGCTGTTGTCGGTCGGGATGATGCGCACGTCGTTGTTCGACTGCATCACGATCGTCAGGTAGCCGGGGCTCTGGAAGAAGAACGCCTCCGCGGTGACGCCGGCTGCGGTCGCCGCCGAATCCGCGCCCGGCATGCCGCCGCGGACGAGCGGGATGGCGCCGAGGCCGAGGACGCAGCGTGTGTACAGGTTGCCGAACGTCTTGACGCCGAGCATCGGATCGAGCTGCCGCGCGGAGGCCGCCGCGGCCGCGCGCCGCTGCTGCGCCTCGGGGACGAGCGAAGGCAGCCGGCCGTTCTTCGGGCTGACGATCAGGGACGTCCGCAGGTTCGGCGTCGCGCCGCCCTGCCACGCGTCCATCGCGTATTCCTTCCAGTCGTAGTGCACGGTTCGCGGATCAACTTCCGCGTCGGATTCCGCGGCCTTCTTGTACTCGGCGATCGCTTCCTCTTCCGTGTAGAACTCCTTGTCGCCGAGCTCGGTGGGCCGCTGCAGCCGCGTGTAGGTGGCGGTCAGCCACACACCGCTGATATCCGGCTCGCCCCACGGCTTCTTCGGGACCGCGTAGCTCTTGAGCTCCACGGACTTCTTGAAGGCATCGGCCGACGCCTTGATCGCCGCATCCGTGCTGGTGGTCGTCTGCGGCAGCGCGTTCTTGCCCGGCGCTTGCGCCACGAGCACGGCCATCGACAGGGCCCCAACCATCGCGACCGTGAGCGCGGTGGTCATCCAGAGCATCCGATTCCGCATATGCATCACTCCTCCGTCACCGCGACGAACGATTCGGTGGATTGTACAGCCCAATGGGGGCGTACATCATCTCCTCGACAAACGGCACGCAGTTGAACTCGAGCAGCTGCGCGTTCGGCTCCAGGCGGCGGTAAATCGGGAAGCTGATCTTCCACGGCCGCGTATAGATAGCGGGATCCTCGATGGTAGCCTCGTACATCATGTGATCGCGGCCGCGCGGCGTCCAGCGCTCCACGACGTGCGCCGTGTCGCTGAAGAAGTTGCCGGCGCGGTCGAGCCACTGATGGCCGTTGAAGCCCGTCACGTCGATGACCAGGGTGTCGCCCTCCCACCGGCCGTTGGACCACCCCATCCACGAATCGACCGGCGCCTCCTGATGCTTGTCCATGAAGACCGTCCGCATGGAGCCCTTGTATTCGTAGACCATCAGGATCTGGTCGCGGTTCTGGAAGATCTGGAAGGGGAACGGCATGTAGTTGGCGCGCGGCACGCCGGGACGGAAGCACTGCAGCTCCGTGTCACCCGTGTCGAAGCGGTGCGGATCGTTGGTGACCTTCACGAGCATGCGGTTCTTGAAGTTGTCCTGCTTCTTCTTGAGCGCCTCGGGCTTATACGGGATGGTGCCGCCCTCGACGATGCCCATGCCCGCGGGCTCGGAACCCCACGCGCCCATGATGTCGTTGTGAGGACCGGCCTCGGCGTGATGGGCTTCGACGTCCCAGTTCGCCGTGTTGATCGCCTGCCAGATCCCATTCAGGTTCGGCTTGCCGTCTTCCGTGCGCGCGCCCTGCGCGGCCGCGGCCGGACGCGGCGCTGCCGCCTGACGTCCCGCTGCCGGCGCCGCGGTTTGCGGCGCGGCTGCCTGTCCGCGCCCCGCGGGCGCCTGCCCCTCACTCGTCATCGTCGTCACCCAGACGACCGCAATCATTGCGAGAAACGCCGAGAATCCCGTCCACCCAATACGCATCACTTCCTCCCGATCCCGTCCGAAGTTCGCCGCTCGTAGAGTCCGGCTTCAGCCGGACCTTCGAAGTTAGAAGTCAAGCTGCGCCCCGATTCTCAATAACCGTGGGCTCAAAACCTGCGCGGCGTTCCGCCATGACGATCCGTACGTCGGCGTCATGCTGAGCACGCTGTTCGCGTTGAAGATGTTGTAGATATCGAGGCTGCCGCGCAGCCGTGCGGTCCCCATCATGCGGAACGAGCGCGAGACGCGCAGGTCCACCTGCGTGAGGCGCGGCTCGAACATCGTGTTCGGCGGAATCAGCTCGGTCCGCAGCGTCTGCGTGCACGCGCCCGTCGCCGGGCACGCGGCGAGGTTGCGGCCGAGAATCGGAGCGATCTGCGCGTTCGGGATCACGTAGCTCGCCGTGATCGGGATGCCCGCGCTGTTCTGCACGATGGCGCTGGTCTCGATGTCGTACGGCAGCGGGTAGACCGCGAGGAACTTGAGCTGCGTGCCCGAGGACCAGGGCGGCGTCACGTGGCAGAAATCCGAAGTGCGCGGCACCGTCGACGTCGCCGGCAGCGCCGGTACGTTGAGGAATACGGGCGCCGTCAGCGAGGCGTTCCCGTTGATGTAGCAGTTGTCCGTGACCGTGCGCCCCGCGCTCAGGCCGCCGGAGAACTGCCCACCCTGGCCGAATCGACCGTTGAGGGTGAGATCCACGCCGTTATAGACCTGCGTCTGCCCGCCATAATTCGACGCCTGTGTGACCAGATTGTCAACGCGGCCGAAAAAGGCCGGTTTCACGTCGTACAGGCCGCAAATCTGGCCGCCGCCGCCGCCCGGCAGGCGGCTGTCGTTCGGCGCCGTGATGCAGAAGGAGTCGTAGCCGGACGCGGGAATCGCGGTGTTGTTCGTCGCCAGGAAGCCGCCGTACCACGTACGGAAGTAGCCGACGTTGAGCGCCAGCCGCTGCGTGAGCTCGTGCTGGAACGAGACCGACGCCTGCCAGTTGTAGAACTGCTTGTTGAACCCTGTCAGCGCGTCTGGCGCGTTGCGCGTCGACAGCCGCGGCCGGCCGAAGTTCTGATCCGACCACGCGCCGCACTCGCCATTAGCCGCCGGATTCAGTTGATCGCAGTCCGGGACGAAGTTGCCGCTGCGCGGATCGCCGGCGCCGAACGCCGTATCGTTCCAGCTGCGGTTCGTCGTGAGCGAGAACAGGTTCGCCGGGTTTGCCGGCGAGACACGGATGATGTCCGGGTAGCGTCCGAACGACCCCTTCAGCGCGGTCCTGCCGTTGCCGAACAGATCGTACGCGCCGCCGAAACGCGGGCTCAGGTTGCGCCAGTGCGGGATGTGATCCGCCGCGGGGATGCGCCGTTCGGGCACGAAGAAGCCGGCGGGCGAGACGAGCTCCGGGCTCGACATGTCCACGTCGTTGTAACGCAGGCCGAGGTTCACCGTCAGGCGGCGAATCGTCCACTGATCCTGCGCGTACACCGCGGCGTCGAGCGCGGATTCTTCGAAGTGCGTCGGCGTGGCGAGCAGCTGGAGCGAGACCGGCCGCTGGTTGTTGAACGTGTAGAGAATCGCCCGGTTGGCCATGAACAGGTCCGACCCGTATTTCTTGTTGTCGCCGGTCGAGAGCTCCCGCAGGTTCACGCCGCTCTTGAAGTTGTGCGAGCCGGTGACATACGCGATGGCGAACTGCTGGTGATACTGGCGGCGGGGAAGCGTCGAATACGACGACCCGCCCGCGGTCGCACCGTACGCCGCGCCGTACTTCAGATCGACCGACTGCTCGGTGATCTGGATGCTGTTGACGTCCACGGCCTCGCCGCGCTTGTTCGTCTGCGTGATGTGATTGATGCCGGCCGCCGCCGTCAGCAGCATCTTGTTGGTGACCGGACGGGTCCACGTGCTCGTCACGTTGAAGTCGGGCTCGTATTCGTGCGCCGTCGCCGCTTCGGGCGTCACCAGCGATCCGCCCTGCGGACGGAACAGCGCGTAGATGCAGTTGCAGTTGTGCTGGAACGATCCGCCGACGACGATCTTGTCCTTCTCGGTGGCCTGCAGCGTGAGGCGGAGGCTGTAGTCGCGATAGAAGTCGTTGCTGACCCCGGGCCGGCTGAAATCCGGCTGGTAGAGCATGCTCTGCGGCTGGTGCAGCGCGTTCCAGTAGATGCCGGCGGCGTACTGCTGCGTGATGCTCTTGCGCGCCGCGCCGTAGAACCACAGCTTGTTCCGCTTGATCGGGCCGCCAACGCCCGCCGCGGCCTCGACGAATTTCTTGATCGACGCCAGGCCGGTCGTGGAGGCGTTGAGACCGCGCGCCAGCAGCTTGTCGTCGATGTTGTTGCTCTGCAGGTCGGGACCGGTGTACGCGAAGTTCGCGGTGCCGGAGAAGATGTTGCCGCCGTCCTTCGGGATCATGTTCAGCTGCACGCCGCCGGTGTCGCGGTCGGCGCCGATCCCGGTCGTCTCCGCGACGACCTCCTGGAACGTGACGCCGTTCCACACGAACACGCCGGTGTTGCTCGCCGCCATCTCGGTATTCATGCCGTCGATGACGGGCTGCGCGTTCGGCGCACCGTGAATCGCGAAGCGCGTCTGCGAACGGTCGCTGAGCGCACCCGATGCACGATCGCCTTCGTTGTTCAGCACGGCCCCGGGAAGAACGGAGATCAACGTGGACAGCCGCCCGTTGCCGGGAAGCGACTGGAGCGTCTCGGCCTCGTACTGCGTCTGCGCGCGCGCGCTGCGTGTGTCCACGAGCGGCGCTTCGCCGGAGACGGTGATCGTTTCGGCGACGTTGCCCAGCTGCATTTCGATGTCCACCGTCGCGGTGAACTCGGCGCGCAGCTCGATACCGGTGCGTTTGACCGTGCTGAAACCGGGCAGCGTGAATGTGACGGTGTAGGGACCGGGACGAAGATCGGGGATGCGATACAGGCCCTGCGCGTCGGTGACGACCGAGCGCACCTGTTCAATCAGTGCGGGGCTGGCCGCTTCGACGGTGACGCCGGGCAGCACCGCGCCGGACGGATCGCGCACGACTCCGGTCATGCTGCTTTGCGCCCACGCCGAGATGGGGCCGACGACGAGACTCCAGACGACGAACGAGGCGATCCGAGTGGTTTTCACGGGGGTGACCCTCATTGTCCCGGGTTGGCGACTATGGTCACGGGCGTTGTAACACTCCCCTCAGCGGTGGTCAAGGGGAGTACACTGGCACCGCTCACTGCCGCAAGGAGGGTCGTGCATGCGCAGACGTGCCCTTTCGCTGACCGCCTGGCTCGTTGTCCTGTTCGCGTTCACGGTACTTGGTCCGCGCGCGTCGCTGCAGCAGCGAACCGGTCCCGCTGCCGCGAAAGGTGGTGTCGGCGACATCACCGGCGACTACGAAATTCCCGATCCGAACTGGCCGCAGTGGGCGCATCCGTATCCGAAGCCCGGATATATCTGGGGCTCGCAGGGCGGCGTGTTCGCGGAGTCGCCCAACCGCATTTATCTCGCCAATCGCGGCGAGCTGAAGCTGCCCGACAAGGTTCCGAACGGCTTTCCCGGCAACTGGGGCTTCTTCAACCAGATGGCCGCGACGCAGCCGATCGCCAACATGGTCAACTGCATCGTCGTCGTCGACGGCAACGGGAAATTGATCGAGGCGTGGAACCAGTGGGACAAGCTCTTTGAATGGGGACGCGGTCCGCATCAGGTCTACATCAGCCCGTACGATCCCGAGCGACACGTGTGGGTCGTCGACGACATGCGCCACGTGATCTACCGCTTCACGCACGACGGCAAGCAGCTGGTGCAGACGCTCGGCGTGCTCGATGAATTCGGTGAGAACGACGACCTCACGCGCTTCCGGCGTCCGACGATGATCGACTGGCTGCCGGACGGCACCTTCTTCGTCGCGGACGGCTACGGCAACACGCGCGTGGTGAAGTTCGACAAGAACGGCAACATCCAGGTGTTCGACACCGACGGCAAGTTCCTCGAGCAGTGGCCGGGCATTGCGCCGCACAGCATGTTGATGAGCGCCGACGAGCACGTGTGGGCGGTTGACAGCCTGACCGATCGCATCGTGAAGTTCGATCTGCAGGGGCACGTCGAGTTCTCGTTCGGACAGTTCGGCACGCGGCCCGGCTACACGTGGGCGCCGCATCAAATCACGGCGGACTCGGATGGCAACCTGTATCTGTCCGAGGTCTTCGGCGGGCGCACGCAGAAATACCATCCGAAGCCGAACGCCGATGCCACGCATCTGGTGTGGGGACGGTCCCTCATGCCGATGGGCAACGCGCGGACGAACTGAAGGGAGGCTGCGATGAACATGAGACGAACGACGCTGCTCATCGTCGCGCTCACCCTCAGCGTGTCCGCCGCGTGGGCGCAGGCGAAGCCGGATCTCTCCGGCACCTGGAAGCTGTCCGGGACGACCCCGCCGAACTATCCAGGGTCGGCGGGCTGGGGTGTGCCGTCGCCGACGCTGGTGATCAAACAGACGCCGACGGATATCACGATTCAGGCCGGCCAGTACGGCGCGACGCCGATGAGCGTCGTCTACAAGCTGGATGGCAGCGACACGATCTGGGAAGCGCCGTCGGTGACGCAGTCGGGATCCACGGCAGTGGTGAAGTGGAGAACCAAGGCACGCTGGGACGGCAACAAGCTGATTCTCTTCACGTGGAACACGGCGCTGAACCAGATGCGCGATGTGATGACCCTCAGCAACGGCGCGCTGACGATTCAGCGCGGCACCGAGCAGCCGGGTCCGTCGACGAACGCAACGCTGACGTACAACAAATAGCGACCGGACAAGCGAGGGGCCATGAGGCGAATCGAGAGATCGGTCCTGCATCTCGTTGTGTTGGTGTCTCTGCTCTCTGCGGCTGCGCCCGCGCGGGCACAGCAGGCCAGCGGCATCGCCGGACTCGTCCGTGACAGTTCTGGCGCCGTCCTGCCCGGGGTCACAGTGGAGGCGGCGAGCCCCGCGCTCATCGAACGCGTTCGCACCGCTGTCACCGACGCGCAGGGGCGCTTCAACATCGTCAATCTCCGGCCGGGCACGTACGTGGTCACCTTCTCGCTGCCGGGATTCAATTCGGTCAAGCGTGAAGGGATCCAGCTGACGGCGGGGTTCACGGCCACCGTCAACGCCGACATGCAGGTCGGCGCGCTCGAGGAGACGATTACGGTCTCCGGCGAGACGCCGCTCATCGACACGCAGAACACGCGGCAGCAGAAAGTGCTCTCGAGCGAACTGCTCGATACGCTGCCGACCGGGCAGAAGACGGCGATCAACGTCGTGTCACTGACGCCCGGCATGACGACGGCCGGACTCGCCGACGTGGGCGGATCGCTCGGCACCTACAACGCGGGTGGGAACGCGACGACGTTCCACGGCAAGACCGGCTTCAAGCGCGAGTACGACGGCATGCGCGTCGAGAACATGGAGGCGGACGGCAACCTCGGATACATCCTCAACGCGATCACCGTCCAGGAAACCACCGTCGAGACGGGCGGCGTGTCGGCGGAAAGCGACATGAGCGGCGTCTCGATGAACATGGTTCCGAAAGAAGGGGGCAACGCGTTTCACTATATGGCGTCGGGCCTCTTCACCAACGAGCATCTGTCGACGGACAACTTCGGCCAGCAGCTGCGCGACCGCGGCGTCACGCTGCCGAGCAAGGTCATCAACATCTACGATTGGTGGGGGACCGCGGGCGGACCGATCAAGCAGAACAAGGTGTGGTTCTTTGCCGCCGAGCGCATCTGGGGCAACCGCAACCAGCGCGCCAACACCTTCTGGAACAAGACGCAGGGGACGCCGTTCTACACGCCGGATCCGTCGCGGCCGTTCCAGCCGAACGAGTATTACAAGTCGCACGCGGGACGCGTCACCTGGCAGGCGAGCCAGCGCAACAAATTGAACTTCTTCCTCGACGTGCAGAAGAACTGCAAGTGCTACTCGGGGACGGGACTCACCGCGGTGACGACGACGGCGCCGGAAGCGGATGCGCAGCTGCGCTTCTGGCCGCAGTTCCTCGCGCAGGTGTCGTGGTCGGCGCCGGTGTCGACGCGGCTGCTGCTCGAGGCGGGGTATTCCGCGACGATCTCGCACTGGCCGCGCGTCTCCAATCCGGGCGTCAGCACGGATGCGATCCGCATCACGGAATCGTCGACGGGGTTTGTGTACGGCGCGCCCGAGACGCTGCAGGATCTGCAGGACAGCGATCGCCACGCGCAGCGGTTCAGCGCGTCGTACATCACCGGCACACATACGTTCAAGACCGGTTTTCAGCTGGGTCAGGGCGTCAAGAACCTGCACCAGTACTCGTGGAGCGATTACAACTACACGTTCCTGCGAGGCGTGCCGACGCAGATCACGCAGCTGGCGACGCCGTACTTCCGCAAGGAGCGCATCCGCGCGGACCTCGGGATCTACGCGCAGGATCAGTGGGCCGTGAAGCGGGTGACGGTGAACTACGGCCTGCGCTTCGATTACTACAACGCCTATGTGCCCGAACAGCACATGCCGGCGACGAAGTTCGTGCCGGCGCGCGACTTCGATCCCGTCTATCACGTGCCGCTCTGGAAGGATGTGAGCCCGCGGCTCGGATTCGCCTACGACCTCTTCGGCAACGGCAGGACCGCGGTGAAGGCGTCGCTCGGCCGCTACGTGGGGAAGACGGCGATCAGCGTCGCAGCGGACAACAACCCGGTGACGCGATCGGTGCTGAACGTGACGCGCACGTGGACCGATGCAAACGGCAATTTCGTGCCTGATTGCGACCTCGCGAACTTCTCGACCAACGGCGAGTGTGGCGCGATCAGCAATACGAACTTCGGGCGCGTCAACCCGAACGCGACGCGCTATGACGAGGAAGCGATTCACGGCTGGGGCAAGCGGGATTACCTGTGGGACCTCTCGACGGAGATCCAGCAGCAGCTCGGCGCCGGCGTGTCGCTGAACGCGGGATACTACCGCAACTGGTACAGGAACTTCCTCGTCACCGACAACCAGGATGTGGCGCCCGCTGACTACAACCCGTATTGCATCACTGCGCCCCGCGATACGCGTCTGCCCGCCGGCGGCGGCTATCAGGTCTGCGGACTGTACGACATCTCGCCGGCAAAGTTCGGCCGCGTTACCAATCTCGTGACACTGGCGAACCATTACGGCGATGAAACCTTCGTCTCGAACTTCATCAACGTCAGCCTGAATACGCGGCTGCGGTCGGGCGCGCAGTTCGGCGCGGGCTTCGACACCGGACAGACGGTCAACGATGCGTGCTTCGACGTCGACTCTCCGGGTGCGCCCACCGCGGCGAACCTGCCGGGCGTGTCGAGAACTCCGACGCCGTTCACGGCGACGACGGTGAACGGCAGGAAGATCTGCAAAGCGGTGACGCCGTGGGGCGCCAACGCGCAATTCAAGGCGAACGGCAGCTATCCGCTGCCGGCCGACTTCATCGTCAGCGGCACGCTACAGAACGTCGCTGGTCCGAACATCACGGCGAACTACACGGTGCCGAACTCGGTCGTCGCCCCGTCGCTCGGACACGATCTGGCCGCATGCGCCGGCCGGACGCCGTGCACGGCAAGCGTGGCCGTACCGCTGCTTGCGCCGCAGACGGTGTTCGAGCCGCGGCGCACGCAGCTCGACCTGCGCATCACGAAATTTGTCGGAGTGAGGCGCGGACGTCTGCAGCTGAATCTCGACATGTATAACTTCCTCAACGCCAGCAACGTCGTCACGCTGAACACCAACTACGGCCCGAGCTGGCTGCAGCCAACGTCATTCCTCACCGGCCGGTTGTACGAAGTTGGAGCGCAGTGGAGCTTCTAAGAAGAGTCGCCCTCACCGTGCTGCTCGCCGCGGCGACCGCCGGGATCGTCGCCGCCGGCGGGCAGACCGCGCCACCGACGGTCCAACGCGCCACACTCGACAAGTACTGCGTCACTTGTCACAACGCGCGACTTCGCACGGCGAGCCTCCTGCTCGATGAGGCGGACGTCGATCGTCCCGAGACGAGCGCGGCGATCTGGGAAAAGGTGCTGCACAAGCTGCGCGCGCGCGAGATGCCGCCGGCGGGCGTGCCGCATCCGGACGATGCGACGTACAGCGCGCTCGTCGCCTATCTTGAGGCCACCCTCGATGCGGCGGCGGCTGCGCATCCGAACCCGGGCAGGCCCGGCGCGTATCGTCTGAATCGATTTCAGTACGCCAATGCCGTCCGCGATCTGCTCGGCCTGGAGATCGACGCCGCGTCACTGCTGCCGGCGGACGATTCAGGGTACGGCTTCGACAACATCGGCGACGTGCTGACGGTCTCGCCCGTACTGCTCGAGAAGTATCTCTCCGCGGCGGCGGCGATCAGCCGGCAGGCGATCGGCGATGCCTCACTCGCGCCGACCTCGACCGAGTTCCCGGTTCCTCCTGCCACCGTGCAGAGCGAGCGTGAGAGCCGCGACCTGCCGATCGGATCACGGGGCGGCATAGCGGTGCGCCACCACTTTCCACTCGACGCCGAGTACGTGATCAAGGTCCGGCTGCAGCGAGGCAAGGACGCCACCACGATCGTCGGCATGTCCGAGCCGCGACGCCTCGATGTCCGTCTCGATGGCCGCCGCGTCAAACAGTTCATCGTCGGCGGTCCGGGGCCCGTAAACGACGACGGTCTCGAGGTGCGTCTCACGGTGCCGGCGGGATCGCATCTGGTCGCGGCGACTTTCGTCAAGGACACGGTGAAACCCGAAGGCGTGCTCTACACCGCGGGTGACCAGGCGTTCTTCGAAGGGGTCGGCACCGTCTCGGTTGCCGGTCCGTACAACGCGACGGGGCCAGGCGACACGGCCACGCGCCGGAAGGTGTTCGTCTGCCGTCCGCAGCGACCGTCGGACGAAGACGCCTGCGCGACCACGATCGTGACGACGCTCGCACGGCGCGCCTACCGGCGGCCGATCGCGAACGGCGAAATTCCATCGCTGATGATGCCGTATCGATCGGGACGCGAGCATGGTGGATTCGAGAGCGGCATCAGGCTCGCGCTGCAGCGCATCCTCGTGTCGCCCGACTTCCTGTTCCGCGTCGAAGTCGATCCCGCGGGAGTGGCACCGGGATCGCCCTATCGCGTGAGCGACATCGAGCTCGCGTCGCGCCTCTCCTTTTTCTTATGGAGCAGCGGTCCGGATGACGAGCTGCTGGGGCTCGCGGAGCGCGGACAGCTGCACGATGGCCCGGTGCTGGATCGGCAGGTCACGCGCATGCTCGCCGACCCACGCGCCGGCACGCTCGTCTCGAATTTCGTCGGGCAGTGGCTGTACCTCCGCAACATGGAATCGGTACTTCCCGACCCGTCGGCGTTTCCGGATTTCGACGAGAACCTCCGCGCGGCGCTCGAGCGGGAAACCGATCTGTTTTTCTCCAGCATGATCACGGAAGACCGGAGCCTCCTCGATCTGCTGCGCGCCGATTACACCTTTCTCAACGAGCGGCTGGCGCGTCACTACGGCATCCCCGGCATCCACGGCACCGAATTCCGCCGCGTGACCCTCACGGACGAGGCGCGCACAGGACTGCTCGGGAAGGGAAGCGTGCTGACGGTGACGTCGTACCCGAATCGAACGTCGCCGACGCTGCGCGGCAAATTCATTCTCGAAAACCTTCTCGGGTCGCCGCCGCCACCACCGCCCCCGAACGTGCCGTCGCTCAAGGACGACAAGGACGTGAGCCAGCTGACGATGAGACAGCGGATGGAGCTGCACCGGGCAAGCCCGGTGTGCGCGAGCTGCCACGTGCGGATGGATCCGCTCGGCTTCGCGCTGGAGAACTTCGACGGCCTTGGCCGATGGCGCGCGGGCGTTGACGCATCGGGTGTGCTTCCCGACGGCACGAAGATCGACGGTCCCGTCGGGCTGCGGAACGTCCTGCTCGCGAGGAAGGATCAATTCGTGGAGACGACGACGGAGCGTCTGCTGACCTACGCGCTTGGACGCGGCGTCGAGGCGTATGACATGCCGGCGGTGCGCACGATCGTTCGTGAGGCGGCGCCCTATGACTACCGCTGGTCGTCGCTCATCACCGGCATCGTCCACAGCGTGCCGTTTCAGATGAGGAGAGCCCACTGATCATGATGGTGTTCCAGAAAGCGATTCCAAGGCGGACGTTCCTGCGCGGCGCGGGCGCGGCGCTCGCCGTGCCGATGCTGGACGCGATGGTGCCGGCGGTCGCGCGCGCCCAGGCGGCGACGGGCACCGCGAAGCGGCTGTCGTTCTTCGCCGTTCCCAACGGCATCATCATGGACCAGTGGACGCCGGGCGCGGCGGGGACCGGCTTTCCGATCACGCCGGTGCTCGAGCCGCTGGCCGCGTTCCGCGATCGCATGGTGGTGATTGGCGGCCTCGCCAACAACGAGGCGCGCAAGCTCGAATTCGAAATCGCCGGCGATCATCCGCGCGCGTGCAGCGCGTACCTCACCGCCACGCATCCCAAGATGACGTCGGGCGCCGACATCCACTGCGGGGTGTCGGTCGATCAGATTGCGGCGAACGAGCTTGGCCGGCAGACGCCGCTGCCATCGCTCGAGATCGGCCTCGAGACGCCGATGATCGGCGCCTGCGAGTCCGCCTACAGCTGCGTCTACTACAACACGCTCTCGTGGAAAGGTCCGGAAACGCCGCTGCCGATGGAGAACCGGCCGCGCGCCGTGTTCGAGCGGCTGGTCGGCGACAGCACCAATCCCGCGGATCGACTGGCGCGCATCGAGGAGAACCGCAGCATCCTCGATTCGCGGAACAGCAGGCACCGCGGGAATTGCCGGACATCGAGAAGCCGATCGGCATCCCGGAAAAGTTTTCCGACTACGCGAAGCTGATGCTCGATCTACAGGTGCTGGCGTTCCAGGGCGACATCACGCGCGTCGGCACGTTCATGGTCGGCCATGAGATGGGCGGCCGCGCCTATCCGGAGCTCGGCTTCGGCGATCAGCACCACTCGCTGACGCATCATCAGGGTGACAAGGCGAAGATCGCCAAGGTCATCCAGATCAATATCTTTCACGCGCAGCTGTATCGGTACTTCCTGGAGAAGATGCGCTCCACACCGGACGGTGACGGCTCGCTGCTCGATCGGTCGCTGCTCGTCTACGGCAGTCCGCTGAGCGACGGCAACATGCATCTGTATAAAGATCTGCCGGTCCTGCTCGTCGCGGGCGCGGCGACGAGTATCGCGGGCAACCGCCACCTCCGATTCGCCGGCGAGACGCCGATGGCGAACTTCTACCTGACGCTGCTCGACCGCATGGGCGTCACGCTCGAACGCTTCGGCGACAGCACGGGAGGGGTCTCGCTGTGACACGCGTCGTGCCGGCGCTCGTGTCGATGGCGCTCGTGGCGAGCGTGCCCGCCGCGGCGCGCGCGCAGGCCGACGGATCCACGCCGCTGATGCTGGCCATCGATCGCGGCGAGGAGGACGCTGCGGCACGCCTGGTGCGTTCCAACGCGAACGTCAATGCGGCCAACGAATATGGCGCGACGGCGCTCTGGGTCGCGGCCGCGAGCGGCAACGCGTCGATGGTGAAGCTGCTGCTCGACGCGCACGCGAACCCGAATGCCGCGCTGTTGTCAGGCGAGACGCCGCTGATGACCGCGATCGACAACGGCAACGCCGACACCGCGGCGCTCCTGATCGCGCACGGCGCGGACGTCAACGCCCGGGAATCGAGCGCTGGTCAGACCGCGCTCATGTGGGCCGTGGCGGATCGCGCGCCCACGCTCGTGAAGCTGCTGCTCGGCCACCGCGCCGATCCGCATGCGCGATCGATGCGCGGCTTCACGCCGCTGCTGTTTGCGGCGCAGCAGGGAGACGTCGATTCCGGCCGCCTGCTGCTCGAGGCCGGAGCGGACGTCGACGATCGCGGCACTGCGGACCGGAAGACGGCGCTCATCATCGCGGCGGCCAGCGGGCACACGGCGTTCGCGGGCCTACTGCTCGATGCAGGCGCCAATCCCGATCTGAGCGATGAGGCCGGGTTCACCGCCATGCACTATGCCGCGCTCGATGCCCGCGGCGCCGGCATCGTCCGCGCGCTGCTCGCGCATCACGCGAATCCGAATCCGCGCACGACGAAAGATTCACGCGAGTACGCCTACGCCGGAGTGAACCTGGCCGGCGCGACGCCGCTCTTCTTCGCCGCGTCACGCGGCAACGTCGAGGCCGTCCGTACGCTCCTCGCCGGCGGCGCCGATCCATTCATGAAGACCGAGAAGGGCACGCCGCCTCTCGTTGTCGCCACGTGGGGCGGCAGTCCGTATGCGGGAGACTGGACGGAGGAGGAGAAGCAGAACCTGCTCGCGGTGACACAGCTGCTGGTCGAGCGAGGCGCCGACGTCAACGCCACCGGCGAGCATGCGTGGACGCCGCTGCACGGCGCCGCCTACAAGGGGATGGACGCCGTCGCGCAGTTTCTCGTCGAGCACGGCGCACGGCTCGAGGTCTTCGATGAGTACGGCCAGACGCCGCTCAGCATCGCTAACGCCGTGATTACCGTCGGCAGCAAAGACGCGTACTACCAGAGCTCACGCGTCGTCCGGAAAAGTACTGCCGATCTGCTGGTGAAGCTCGGCGCCAAACGGCTCGCGGAATCAGGCGTCCAGATCCTGGAGTTGTTCGACAGGCGGTAAACGCCGCCGGCGCCGCGTGATGACCGCCATCACCACGAGCCCGGCGGCTGCGATGACCAGGCTCCGGGCTCGCCGCACGAACGCCACCGCGAATCCGGCCGTGAGCGGCAGGCTCATGATGCCGCACACCAGCGCGTACGCCCCTTCCGAGACCCCGAGCTGCAGCGGGACGAACACGAACGCAAATTCAAAGAACTTCACCGACGCCTCGACGACGAACGCGGACCATCCTGACGCCGTTACGCCGAGCGCGCGGAACAGCCAGAACAATTCGACGACGAGCAACGCCTGAGCGGCGATCTCGATCGCCGCGACCATCACGAAGCGGCCGGGTGAATCCCGGAGCACCAACAGCAGCAGATCCTCCATCTGGTTGATCCACGTCATGTCGGGCGTGAGCCGTCCCCGCAGGACGCCGGCGCGCGCGAGCCAGGCGATGATGGTGCCGATCAGATAGAACCGCCGCGCGATCGCGATGGCGGACGCGATGAGGAACGCCGCACACGCGCACACGACCCCGATCGCGATTCCCCGCAGCATCGCCGGCGGGTCGAAGCGCACGATCAGATAGAGGAGCCCGATCACCGACATCACGGCGGTCACAAAGGTGTAGATCAGGTACTCGGTGAGCGTGGCGGCGAACCCTTCCCGCAGCGTCAGGCCGCGCCGCGTCAGCAGCCACGCCTTCGTCGGTTCCGCGACGATAGGGCCCGTGAATGTCAGCGACTGAATCGCTTCGCCGGACAGGCGGATGGCGAGCGCGTCACGATAGCGCAGGATGCCAGCGCGCAGGACGCACGCGCGCAACGCGAGCGCCCGCACCACCTGGTGCGCTCCGCCAAGGCACAGGACCGGCAGGACGTACCAGCGGATGCGGCCGACCGCATCGATGATCTGCGCCGGTCCGAGACGCCACAACAGCGCGCCAAGGAGGACGGCGCCGGCGATCAGGAAAGCGATCCGCATTGCGTGAAGGCTACCGGCCCCTATGATGACCCGCTACCAGCGCGCGTGAAGGCGCTAGAATCAGCGCGCTCAGGCTGAGGAGGACCGAATGTCGAAGCTGATTTCTCGCCGCGAGTTGCTGAAGCGGGCTGGCGTGGCGGGAGTCGCGGCCGTCGTGCCGGTCACTGCGGACAAGCGTCCGCAGCAGGGCCCGGCGTTTGCGGCGCCGCAAGCGGCGGCCGCACGCGAACCGCTCGAGCATCTGACGGCGATGGAATCGGATGTGCTCGAAGCGATCGTCGCGCGGCTGATTCCGAGCGACGCACGTGGCCCGGGCGCGAAGGAAGCGCGAGCGGCACACTACATCGACCGGGCACTGGGCGGTGCGCTCGCCTCGTCTCGAACGCTCTACGCCGCCGGCCTCGCCGCCGTCGAGGAGGTCGCGCAATCGTTTCGCGGGAAAGCCTTCAAGGATCTTCTTCCCGACGAACAGGACGACATTCTGTCCCGCTTCGACTCGGGCACGGTTCAAGGTTTCGCCGACGCGGCAGCGTTCTTCGCGGTGGTGAGAGCACACACGCTCCAGGGAACCTTCTGCGATCCGTACTACGGAGGCAATGCCGGCTTCGTCGGATGGGATTTGATCGGATATCCAGGCGTGCGAACGCTCGTCACGCCAGACGAACAGCGGCTCGGCGCGGACGTGCCGTTCAATCGCAAGTCGGCGTACGACTACGAGATGTTCACGAAGGCCGTCGCCAGCGCCGCACCGATGGGAGCGATCACCCATGGCGACTAGACTGAGAGAAACCGACGTCGTCATTGTCGGCCTCGGCGCGGTCGGAGGCATCGCCGCGCTCCCGCTGACGCAGGCGGGGCTCGAGGTCATCGGACTGGAAGCCGGCACCTGGCTCACGAAGCGTGACTTCGCTCCCGACGAGCTCCGGAACAACTATCGCGGCTGGCCGCAGTCGGCGCAGAAAGCGAATCGGGAGATTCCCACGCATCGGCCGACGGCGGCGTCGCCGCCATTCCCGCGGCTGGCGATTCATCCGATGATGAACGCCGTCGGCGGCACCTCGCTCCATTACTGGGCCCAGAGCTGGCGGCTGAACCCGTGGGACTTCAAGGTGGTGAGCGAAACGAAGCGCCGGTACGGCTCGGCGCGCATACCAGGCGGCTCGACGGTCGAGGACTGGCCGTTTGGCTATGAGGAGCTCGAGCCCTACTACGACAAAGTTGAAGTCGAGATCGGCGTCTCGGGTGCCGCAGGCAACGTGAACGGCGCCGTCGACCGGCGCGGAAACGTGTTCGAGGGGCCGCGGCGCCGCGAGTATCCAATGCCTCCGCTTCGCGGCACCGGTTTCACCGACCTCATGGCGGCGGCGGCGCGAACGCTCGGCTGGCATCCGTTTCCAGGGCCGGCCGCCGTCAATTCGCGCCTCTACCAGAATCGCTCTGGATGCATGTATCACGGGTTCTGCAACCGGGGTGGATGCCATGTCGATGCGAAGGGTTCGACGGCGGTCACCACAATCCCGAAAGCGCAGGCGACCGGGCGGCTCAAGGTCGTGACCCGCGCCCACGTGACGACGATCGATTCGGACGGCGACGGCCGCGTGACCGGCGTGACGTACCTCGTCGACGGCATGGAATATCAGCAGCCGGCAAAGGTCGTCCTGCTCGCGAGCTACACATACGAGAACGTCAGGGTCCTCCTGCTGTCGAAGTCGAAGGCGTATCCGAACGGGCTGTCGAACAACCACGGGCAGGTCGGCAGGCACTACTTCAGTCACAACCAGACCGCCGGCGTGTCAGCGCTCTTTCCCTGGAACACGAACAGCTGGTACGGCCTGCCTGCACAGGGCACGGCCGTCGATGACTGGGCCGACGACAACTTCGATCACTCGGCGCTCGACTTCGTCGGCGGCGGGAATCTCTGGGTGTACTCGGACAGGCGGCCGATTGCCGCGGCCAGCATGAGCACGTTCGGCAAAACGGGAAGGTCGTGGGGCTCGGAGTGGAAGGCGTTCGTCAAGGAGAACGCCGATCGGACCAACACCTCCTATCTCCAGAAGACGACGCTGCCGTACGAGGCGAACTACCTGGATCTCGATCCCGTCGTGAAAGACCCGCTGGGCTTCAACGTCTGTCGCATCACCGCGGAGTACAAGGAGAACGAACGGAAGATCGCCCTGTTCATCCAGGACAAGATGGAACAGTGGTACCGGGCAGCCGGTGCCGTCGCCGTCGAGCGCGCGCCCGTCGGTCCGATGGGACCCTCGACGCATGCGTACGGCGGCACGCGTATGGGCGACAATCCGCAGACGAACGTCGTCGATCGGTGGGGATTCTCACACGAGGCGGCCAACCTGGGAGTTCTGGGCGCTTCGACGATGGGGACGAGCGGCGCGCGCAACCCGACGCTGACGGCGCAGGCGCTCGCATGGCGCACCGCCGATCACCTTGCAAAGAGCTTCAACGCGATCGCGCGACGAAGGCTTTGAACCACGAAGTTCGCGAAGATCACGAAGAACAAACTTTTAGAGAAAAGCCTTCTTCGTGACCTTCGTGCACGCGCGCGAAAGCGCGCCTCCGTGGTTAGAAGGTCGCGCGGAATCCCAGCTGCATCATCCGCGGCTGGTAGACGAGGCTCGTGCTCGGAATCGGCAGCCCGTAAGCCGCGTTGCTCTCCCGCACCTCGTAGGTTCCGTAGTTCTCGTGGTTGAACAGGTTATAGGCCTCGAGGATACCCGCGAGCGACACCTTTCCATTGACGCGGATGCGCTGCTGCAGGCGGAGATCCACACGGTGGATTGACCCGCCGATGAACGAGTTCCGCGGGACGATCGTGCCGTCGGGACGCAGGCGGTCGCACCCCTGTCCGCACTGCCGCAGGTCGCCGCCGTACGAGTTCCCGAACCGCTGACCGGAGCCGTAGAAGTACAGCCCGCTCAACTGGAGACCGCGCCCGACTTCCCAGATGCCGTTGAACGTTCCACGGTTCCGCTGGTCAGTGGTGCCGAGCGAGTACTCGCCGCCGAGATCCGGCGCGACCGGGAACGGGACGACATGCGTACCGCTCACGGCCGGCGCGGAACTGTCGTAGAGCCACGACAGCGTGTAAGTGCCCGACGCCTGCCACCTGTGACTCAACCGCTTCGTGAACGCCGTCTGCAGCGAGTGTGAATTGGAGCGGCCGCCCATCACATTCATCGCGAGCGCGCCGAAGTCCTGGAACGGCCGTTTGCTGATGTCGGTGAACGGATAGTTCACACCGGTCACGGGGTCGTAGCTGAGATTGATGTTGTTCAACTGCGTGCCCTGCGTCGTCCGCTCGTCGCGGCCGCCGACGAAGACGTAGTCCGCTTCGATGCCCACCGTGGGGCTCAATTGTCGCTGCATGCCGAGTGACGCCTGATGGCTGTACGGCATCCTGGTGAACTCCGCTGGAGGCGCGAGGAAATCCTGGCCGGTGTCGCGCCGCACGCACGTCGCCGTCCGCGCCGTCGAGCAGAACCGCGCTTCGAGCTGCGCCTGGGTCGGCCATGGGCCATTGAACGGGTTCAAGGCAAAGTCCGGACGGCCATCGTTCTGCACTTCCACGACCGCCGACCGCGTGATGCCCGCCATCTGACCGGCCAGCCCGGTGATCAGATCGCCGTAATACCGGCCGTAGCCGCCGCGAATGACCGTCGACGGCGTGAGGGTGTACGCGAAACCGAGCCGCGGCTGGAAGTTGTTGAGGTCGTTCGGACGATCGGCCTGGACGATCGGCTCGAGGCCGTAATGATTGGCCCAGACGTTCAGCGCGGCGTCGTAGCGCAGACCGAGATTCAGCGTCAGCTTCGACGTGATCGCCCAGTCGTCCTGCATCCAGCCCGCATAGTTGTACTCGGGCATCGCGTTTCGGAAGTTTCCGTTGCCGAAGTTATACCGCCTGGTAATGGGCGACAGTGCCGCAAGGTTCCACGTCGACACGTCATTCCAGACGGGAAGCAGCGCTTCGATGTTGGCGGGAACGGGCCCGTTCTGGGCGTCGATATTCCCCATGCAATAGCGGCAGCTGAACGCCGCGTTGATGGCGTACAGGTCCTCCGCGCCCAGCTTCATGTCGTGCCGGCCACCCTTGTCGAACGAGATCGTCAAGTCGTCGCGAAGCTGGTAGACGTTGGCGCTGTTGTTCTGCGGCGTCCGGACGTTGCCGCCGACCGCGAACCCTCTGAACGTGATGCGCGGGTGCCCGTACACGATGCCATTGGCCGCCTGCGGGTGGTCGGGCCGGTAGGTGTAGTTGCTGGACTGGTAGAGGTGGCTGTTGAACCCTGCCTTGACCTCGTTCACCATCCGGTTCGACACGACATGCGTCATGCTCGCAAAAATTTCGTCGCTGCGGCGCTTGAAGTTCTCCACGGCCGCGGGATGGCTGCCGACCTGTGTGCTCTGCAGCTCGTACGGGTTGTGGTAGGTGAAGTCGTTCCCACGCACCATCACCCGCGTACGCGATGACAGTTGGTAGTCGAGACGGAGTCCGGACATGTTGGTTCGCTTCGTCCCCGTGAGCGCGACGTTGAATTTTGGATACGGCGTGTTGAACGTCAGCGTCCCCGGCTCGCGCTCGAACTCGTAATTGGCGAAGAAGTGGAGCCGGTCCCGGAGGATCGGCCCGCCGTAGGTCGCGCTCATCTGCTGATTGGAATACGGCAGCACCTTGCCGGCGATGAAGTCCTTGGCGTTGAACGCATCGTCACGGAAGTAGCCTGAAAACGAGCCGGACGCGACGTTGCTGCCTGACCGCGTGATCGCGTTCACCTGCAGGCCGGTCGAGCGTCCCTGCGTCGCGTCGAACCGGCTGGCGAGGAACTGGAACTCCGCGATCGCGTCGCGGCTGAATCGCGGCTGGCCGCGGTTGCCGCCCTGCGCGACCGACACTTCCTGACCGTCCATGTTCAGCTGGAACTCGCGATTGCCGTTGCGTTCGCCGGTTGTCGGTCCCAGGTCCGTCGCATTGGCGCGCATCCCGGGCGCGAGCGTGGAGAGCGAGAGCCAGTCGCGCCCGTTGACGGGCAGCTCCTGCGTCTGCCGTGGATCGACATTGCCGCCGATGCTCGACGTCGTCGTGCTGATGAGCGGCGCCTCTTCGGTCACCGTGACCGACTCCTGCAGCGCGGCTGGCGACATCTGCAGGTTCACGGTGGCCTGCTGACCGACGAGAATCTCGAGCTCCCGCCGCATCACGGCCCCGAAGCCGGGCAGCCTCGCGTTGATCTGGTACACGCCGGCGCGGACGGCCATGCGGAACGTACCGCGCTCGTTGGTCACGGCCTCGAAGGTGTTGCCCGAGGCTTCGTGCACGGCGGTGATCGAGACTCCGGGCAGGATGCCACCCGTTGAATCGCTGATCGTTCCGGTGATAGTCGCCTCCTGGGCAAACGCGGCGACGGGCAGCGCAACCATCGCGCTGAGGACGACGAGACGTCTCAGAACGCTCCGACTGACAACACGGAACATGGAAATCCTCCTGTCGCGAACTCGAAAGGTTGCCGAGTGACGACCGTGGGTTCTGGCTGCCGGGCACTGGCGTGCCCGTTGTCCCTTGCAACAGCCCCAACTCCGGAGGGGTAGGCGTCGACGACGAAAAACGGCTAAAGGATACGCCATACTAGCCAGCCGATGCACATCCTTGGGATCTCCGCGCACTACCACGACAGTGCCGCCGCGTTGATCTCCGACGGTGACATCGTCGCCGCCGCGCAGGAGGAGCGCTTCAGCCGCAAGAAACATGATCCGTCGTTCCCGCAGCAGGCGATCGAATACTGCCTGTCGGAAGGGCGCATCGCGCTCGAGGACGTCGGCTATATCGCGTTTTACGAGAAGTCGCTGATCAAGTTCGATCGGCTGCTCGAGACCTACCTCGCTTACGCGCCGTCAGGGTTTCGCAGCTTTCGCGCGGCGATGCCCGTGTGGCTGAAGGACAAGCTGTTCATGCGCGGCAAGCTGCGTGGGCAGCTGAAGTCCGCGGACCATAAAGGTCCGCGCCGCACGCCGATCGTCTTCACCAAGGTAACCGGATCACGCTGCTCGGACAACTCGAGTTCCCGCATTCGCTCGGCCTGCTGTATTCGGCCTTCACGTATTACTGCGGCTTCAAGGTGAACAGCGGCGAGTACAAGCTGATGGGCCTCGCGCCGTACGGCCGTCCGGTCTACGAGGTAACGATCCTCGAGCGTCTGATCGATCTCAAACCCGATGGCAGTCTCTGGCTGAACATGGACTACTTCAACTACTGCCAGGGGCTGACGATGACGAGCCAGAAGTTCCACGAGTTGTTCGGTGGCCCGCCACGGACGCCGGAATCGCAGCTCGAACAGCGGCACATGGACCTGGCGGCCAGCATTCAGCGCGTCACCGAGGAGGCGATGCTGCGCATGGCGCGCGAAGCGCACGTCCGCACGGGGATGAAGAACCTGGTGATGGCGGGCGGCGTGGCGCTGAACTGCGTCGCCAACGGCAGAATTGCCCGCGAAGGTCCGTTCGACAACATCTGGATTCAGCCGGCCGCCGGGGATGCCGGTGGCGCGCTCGGCGCAGCGGCGTTCGTGTGGCACCAGCTGCTCGACAAGCCGCGAGTGCCGAGGCGCACGGACAGCCAGCAGGGAAGTCTGCTCGGTCCCGCGTTCTCGAACGAACAGGTGTCGGCGGTGCTGCGCGGAATCGACGCGCCGTTCGACCGCTACGAAGACGAAGGCGAGCTGCTGCACACGGTCGCGCGGCTGCTCGCCGGCGGAAAGATCGTCGGATGGTTTTCCGGCCGGATGGAGTTCGGGCCGCGAGCGCTCGGGGCGCGGAGCATCCTGGGCGATGCGCGCCATCCGTCGATGCAGGCGGCGATGAACCTGAAGATCAAGTTCCGGGAGAGCTTCCGTCCATTCGCGCCATGCGTGCTGCTCGAACGGGCGCACGAGTACTTCGACCTGAAGCCGGGCGAGGAGTCGCCGTACATGCTGCTTGTGGCGCCCGTCGCCGAACGGCAGCGCATCGCGCCGGCCCCAGGCGATCTGCACACGATGCGCGAGCATCCGGACCTGCGCCAGCGCGTCAACGTCGTGCGATCGACGATTCCCGCCGTCACCCACGTCGATTACAGCGCGCGGATTCAGACCGTGGACGAAGTGCGTCACGGGCGCTTCTATCGGCTGATGAAAGCGTTCGAGCGGCTGACGGGTTGCGCGGTGATCGTCAACACCAGCTTCAACGTGCGCGGTGAGCCGATCGTCTGCAGGCCCGAGGAGGCCTACCGCTGCTTTGCCGCCACCGAGATGGATGCGCTCGTGCTGGAGAATCACGTGCTGCTGAAGGAGCGGCTGCCCGAAGGCGTGAGAGCAGCGGAGCGCGCCGCCTATCTCGAGCAGTTCGCGCTGGACTAGTCAGATGATGATGCTCGACCTGCACCCAACGGATCGCATGCTGCGGCAGTTCGCGGCTGCATGGCTGGTCGTTTTCAGTGTCCTTGCCGCCAATCAGTGGCTCACGCGTGGCCACCCGCGCACGGCGATCGTGCTGGCGGGCGTCGCGATCATCATCGGCATCGCTGGCCTGCTGCGCCCTCGCCTCGTCCGCTGGCTGTTTGTCGCCGCGACCGTGCTGGCGTTTCCCATCGGTTGGGTCGTGTCGCAGGTGATGCTGTTCGTCTTGTTCATTGGCGTGATGACGCCCGTTGCGCTGCTCTTCAAGGCGCAGGGACGCGACCGGCTCGCGCGCAAACGGTCCGCGCAATCCAGCTACTGGAAGCCGAAAACGGCGACACAAGACATGCGGCGTTATCTGCGCCAATATTGAGCGGTGGGCGATTCCCGCAGCTTCGAAAAGGCGGCCTCCGAGAGCCGGGACGTCGGCCTGCTCGGCGAGCTGTGGGGATTTCTGAAGTCGACGAAAAAGTGGTGGCTGCTGCCGATCATTACCATGTCGCCGAAAGCCGCCTCGACCGCACGCCGTTCCACAGCGCCCGGCAAGAAGAAAAAGGACGCCGTCGAAATCATCGTCCGCCGGGGCGCGCTCCGCCGCTTCGACGCGCTCAAGACGAAGACCGGTGAACTGCCGGTGAACCTGACGTGGGACCGCCGTCTGAGCGATCGACGCGATGGCGATGCGGCTGCCGCCAAGCCGGAACGCCGCTATAAAGACCGTCGACGTACGCCGCCCTTCACGTGGGACGTCGCCGACTTTGTCGTCGTTGAGCCTACAAAGCGACAAAAAAAGTCAGGCAAGAAGACTTCAAAAAAGTCGTAGAGTCTCCAGGGCTACTGCCTTATTGACGACCTGCCGAAACTCAGTTGGGTCTGGACAGGCATGATCAACTGGGAACTCCCGCACGAGACACCGGCGTGCCCTCACTGCGGCTCCAATGAAACGCAATTGACCCTGCAGCTGCTCGGCCTGATTCGTTATTCCTGCAATGCGTGCCGGAAGTCGTTTGCGAAAAACGGCGACGGCAAGACCAAGGCGCGAGCACAGAGCAAATCCGCGACACTCCGCGAAGCCTGACCCCTCACCGAGCGATCTGCTAATCTCAAAACTCAAGTGGTCATCGGCCTGGACTACGCGCTGGCGCTCGTGTCGGGCGCGCTGCTCGCGCTCAGTTTTCCCCGTTACGGACATCCGGCCTTCGCGTGGATCGCGCTGGTCCCGCTCCTGATTGCGCTGGCGACGAAACGCCAGCCTCCATTGCGCGCATTCCTGCTCGGTCTGACGTCCGGTTTCATCTACTTCACCGGCACGCTGTACTGGACCGGCACCGTCATTCGCACCTTCGGCGGCATTCCGCTGCCTGCCGCGATCCTTGGCGTCATCCTGCTCGCGCTCTATCAGGGACTCTTCCCGGCGTTGTTTGCGCTGATCGTCAGCCGCTTGATCGCACGCGGCGGTCTGGCGGCGCTGGTGCTGGCGGATGCCGCCTGGGTCGCGACCGAGTTCTTCCGCGGCGTCGTCTTCGGCGGATTTCCCTGGGTGCTCCTGGGCGACAGCCAGGTCACGGTGTTGCCGGTCGCGCAGATCGCCAGCGTCTTTGGCGTCTATGGCGTGTCCTTTCTCGTCGCGTTCATCAACGCCGCGATTGCCTACGCGATGCTGACGGCCGGCCGCCGGCGGGCGGTGGCCATTGGATCCGCGGCCATCGTGCTCGTCGCCATTGGAGCCTGGGGCACGGCGCGCATCGCCGACGGGTCGCTCACGCGCATGGGCTCGCCGATCCGCGTCGGCCTCATTCAGGCGAACATCCCGCAGCAAGACAAATGGAAGGCCGGCGAGGCGCGGCGCATCTTCACGACCTACATCTCGATGACGCGCGATGCGGTCACACGCGGCGCCGAGTACGTCATCTGGCCAGAGTCCGCGATGCCGTTCATGTTCGAGCAGGATCGGGTAGGGCAGGAGGCACTGCGCGCGCTCGCGCGCGAGCTGCGCGTCCCGATCCTCTTCGGCAGCGATCAAGAGGTGACGCAGCCGGAGCCGGCGCTCTACAACGCGGCGTTCCTCGTGACCCCCGACGGCAAGACCGCGGCGGTCTACCGCAAGATCCACCTCGTGCCGTGGGGCGAGTTCATCCCGATGAAGCGCCTGCTGTTCTTCGTCTCGCCGCTGGTGGACAGCTTCACCGACTTCTCGCCCGGCACGGAGATGGTGCTGCTGCCGGTCAACTCGCACCTGACGAGCACCGCGATCTGTTATGAGGTCGTCTACCCCTCGCTGATTCGTCAGGCGGTCCAGGCGGGCAGCGAGCTGCTGACGACGATCACCAATGATGCGTGGTACGGGCACTCGTCGGCGCCCTATCAGCACTTCGCGCTGGCGTCGATGCGCGCCATCGAGCAGGGGCGCTACCTGGCGCGCGCCGCCAATACCGGGGTCAGCGGCGTCGTCGACCCGTACGGGCGCATCGTGCGCCAGTCGGGTATCTTTGAGCAGGACGCGCTCGTCGAGCAGGTCCGGTTCCTGAACGTCCGGACGATGTATTCGCGCATCGGCGATGTGATTGCGTACGTCGCGATTGCGCTCGTCGCGCTTGGACTGATCGTGTTTCGGAGGTAACCCGTGGCCCTCGCAATTGAAGATCTCACCCGCCGGTACGAAGATCTGAACAAACGGTCGCTCGAGCTGCGGAGGCATCTTTGAGGGCGCCAACCTCGACGAACAGTTCGCGGAGGTAGAGGCGCGTACCGCGGCGCCGGACTTCTGGAGCCATCAGGAGCAGGCGCAGAAGGTGATGCAGCGGCGGCGTCGCCTCGACGAAGATCGCACGCTGCTGCAATCGCTCAAGCGGCGCGCCGACGACATCAGCGTGCTGATCGAATGGGCGGGCGCGGGTGAAGACGTCACCGGCGATCTGGCGCGTGCGCTGGACGAGCTGCAGCAGGAAGTCGAAGGCGCGGAAACGCGCAAGATGCTCGCCGGCGAGCACGACAGCGCCAACGCCATCGTGACCATCCATCCGGGCGCGGGCGGCACCGAGTCGCAGGACTGGGCCGAGATGCTGCTCCGGATGTACATCAAGTGGTCCGAGCGCAAAGGCCTGCGGCGCGAGGTGATCGACTACCAGCCCGGCGAAGAAGCAGGGCTCAAGAGCGTCACCTTCATGCTGTCCGGCGAATACGCGTTCGGTCTGATGTCAGCCGAAGCCGGCGTCCATCGTCTGGTACGCATCTCGCCCTTCGATCAGGCGGCGCGGCGGCACACCTCGTTTGCATCGGTGTTCGTCTGGCCGGAGCTGGCGGAAGACGAGGATATCGAGATTGACGAGGGGGATCTCCGCATCGACACCTATCGATCCAGCGGCGCCGGCGGCCAGCACGTCAACGTGACGGATTCGGCCGTCCGCATCACGCACCTGCCGACGGGCATCGTCGTCTCGTGCCAGAACGAGCGGTCGCAGCACAAGAACCGCTCGCAGGCGATGAAGGTGCTGAAGGCGCGGCTCTACGACCTGAAGACGAAGGAGCAGGCGTCGAAGCTGGAACAGATTGCCGGGGCGAAGAAAGAGATTGGCTTCGGCAGCCAGATTCGCAGCTACGTGTTGCAGCCGTATCAGATGATCAAGGATCACCGCACGAAGATGGAGGTCGGCGACATCCACCGCGTCCTCGACGGGGATCTGGATCCGTTCATCAAGACGTATTTGCTCAAGAAGGCGAGCGGTACGCTCGGAGTGCCGGCTGCAGGTGACGAGGATTAGTTGAAGAAGTCTCTCGTCACCTTCGCGATCTTCGCGACCTTCGTGGTGCACGACGCCGCGCAGTCGCAGAAGTTCACGGTCGTTGAAGCCTCGATCGGGGACATGCAGCGCGCGCTGCAGCAGCACCGCGTGACCTCGCGCGAGCTGGTGCAGCAGTCGCTGACGCGCATCGCGCTCTACGAGGATCGGCTCAACGCCATCGTCTACGTCAACCCGCGCGCGCTCGAGGAAGCCGACGCGCGCGATCGCGAACGCGCGCGCCGCCGCGCGCGTGGCCCGCTGCACGGCATTCCGATCGCGCTCAAGGACAACATCCAGACGCGCGACATGCCGACGACGGGCGGCGCGCTCGCGTTCGCGGGCCTGCTGCCGCCCTACGATGCCACGGTGACGAAGAACCTGCGCGATGCGGGCGCGATCATCATCGCGAAGACGCAGCTCACGGAGCTCGCCAACTGGGTCACGATCGGGATGCCGGCGAATTACAACAGCCTGAACGGCTACGGTATGAACCCGTACGATCCGCGCCGCGATCCACGCGAAGGGCTCGCGGATGGTCGTCCCGTGCTGACGACAGGCGGTTCGAGCTCCGGCGTGGGAACGTCGGTGAGCTTCTGGGCGGCGAACATCGGCACCGAAACCTCAGGATCGATTCTGAGCCCGGCGAACCAGAACATGCTGGCCGGCATCAAGCCGACGGTCGGCCGCGTCAGCCGCTACGGCATCATCCCGATCACCGCCGACCAGGACACCGCGGGGCCGATGACGCGTTCCGTGACCGACGCCGCGATCATGCTTGGCGTGCTCGAGAGCGCCGCGCCCGATCCACACGATCCGGCGACGACCGCATGCATGCCCCCGCCGGCGCGCGATTACACGCGCTTCCTCGATCGCAACGCGCTGCGGGGCGCACGCGTCGGCGTGCCGCGCGCCTTCTTCTACGACGCGGTCTCCTCGGGCGGCTCACTGACGCCACGCGGTGGGCTGCCGATGGAGCAGAAGAAGGTGATGGAGGAGGCGATCGCCGAGCTGAGGACGCTCGGGGCGGCCGTCGTCGATCCGGCGAACATTCCGAGCATTGTCGATTGGGATCCCGCGCGCAACTCAGGTGGCTGGCGCTCCTTGGCGACGCGGCGCCGGTCAAGTCGCTGACCGAACTGCGCGCGTGGAACGAAGCCCATCGTCCCGCGGGGACGCTGAAATACGGTCAGTCGAACCTCGATAACGCCGACGAAACGGATCTCGTCGCCGATCGCACGCGCTACGAGTCCGATCGCCGCAAAGACCTGCTGCTGACGGCAAAGCACGGCATCGACGAGGTGATGAAGGCGCAGCGGCTCGACGCGCTGCTCTTTCCGGCGCAGAACGGCAACGGCATCGCCGCCCGTGCCGGCTATCCGTCGGTCATCGTTCCGTACGGGATGGTGCCGAACAACGCGCCGCCCGCATTCCCGTCCGGCTTCGATCCGAAGTCCGCGCCCTTCGGCGTGACCTTCACAGGCATAGCCTGCAGCGAGCCCCGGCTCATCGCGCTGGCGTACGCATTCGAGCAAGCCACAAAGAAGCGAGTACCTCCCGCCGGATTCCCATAGTCACTGAACCAATCGCCGCGGCGCGGCGTCTAGCCTACGAACGCGAGCTCCGATGCATGAGTGGACAGGCCGATTGGCCGCGGACGTCGTGACACCGGACGAGGAGCTCGAGCGTGAGTTCGATGCGCGGCTGGTTGAATCCTCGGGCCTGGCGTTTCGCGTTGCCTTCTCGGTGTTGCGCCAGCGTGAAGACGCCGAAGATGTTGCGCAGGATGCCTTCACCAGGGCCCATCGGCGCCTTCGGCAGCTTCGCGATCCCGATCGGTTTCGCAGCTGGCTGGTGCGGATGGTGTGGCGGATGGCGCTCGACAGGCGCCGCAGCGCGCAGCGGCGGGCCGCGCGCGAGGCGGCGCACGAACGCCAGCGCGCCTCCACAGCGGAAAGGGGAACGGAGGAGCGGTCGCAGATCCTGTGGGAGGCGATCGATGCCCTGCCTGAAAAGCTGCGGAGCGTCATTGTGCTGGCGAGCATCGAAGGACATGATGTCGCCGCCGTCGCGCGGCTGCTCGGCATTCCGGAGGGCACCGTGAAATCGCGGCTCTTTCTTGCGCGGCAGCAGCTCAAGGAACGCTTGCAATGGATGAACGCAGACACGAGAACACCATGAGCGACGAGCTCCTCGATCGGGAGCTGACGGCGCTGCTGTCGGTGGGGCCGTCGCCTGATTTCATGGCGCGCGTGCGGATGCACGTAGACTCGCGGATATCGCAGACGACACGATGGCTGGGCGTCGCCTGGATCGCCATTACCGCCGCGACGGCCATCGCAGTCGTGGCGGTGGTGGTGGGAACTCGGACGTGGCTCTCGCGGCACGCGGAAAGTCTGTCGCTCGGCGCGCCGGCGCATCCGGCGTTGAGACCCCTCTTCTTCCGCCGATGCCGATCGTTATTCAGTCTCTTGACCTGCCGCCGCTTGTGACGGCCGATCTCGATGGAGAAGGAGTGCAGTGATGACGCGCGTTCAAGTCTTGGCGGCTGTCGGACTCCTCGTCATCTCGAGCGCGGATGCGCGTGCGCAGGACGCTGCACCTCCTGCCCCAAGGACGCCAGCAGCGCCTGCCGCGCCGGCCCCTCCAGCGCCCGGGGTCGGCGCAGCATCGATTGTGCCGCTCAAAGTAACGATCACGCTCTCGAAATATCAGGGCGACAAGAAGGTCAGCAGCCTGCCGTACGAGTTGACCGTCCGGACCGACAACAACAAGGCGAGCATCCGTATGACGACGCAGGTTCCGGCGCTCACCGTCGATCCGGCCGCTGATCCCGGAAAGCCGCGGACGGGGCCCTTCGTTATGCGAGACGTGGGCACCAACATCGACTGCAATGCGACGAATCTCAAAGATGGACGATACTCCGTGACTGTCACGATCGAGGACTCATCGATCTACGAAGACTCGCAACGCACCGACATTCCCAACGGGTCGAAGGCGTCGGGCGCGTCGGCGTGGCGTACCTACCGGACCACGAACGCGCTCGTGCTGCGCGACGGGCAGTCCACCGAGTTCACGACAGCGGTGGACAAGATCACCGGCGACGTGTTCAAAGCGAACGTCCTGCTCACGGTCATTAAATGATTAATTCGGTTCAGAGGGTTCAGAGGGTTCAGAGGGTCCAGTAGGTTCAGAAGGGTCGCTCTTTCCTTAACCACGAAGGCCTGGCGGCAGCCACGAAGGCCGCGAAGCCTTATGTCGTTCCCGACATGCGATGGTGCGAACATCGAACCGGTCAGAACTTGACCGCACGACCTTCGTCGACAGCCAACTAAGACTGCGCGCGCGTTCTTGAACTCTTGCTCGATTTCGAAAACGGCACAACTGGCTCCGGCTCGCGCGGTTAAGACGAGCGTGATTAGACAGCCGAGAAAAGCAGCCCTTGATGTCATCGCCACTCGGTGCGTGCAGGTCTTCGTGAGCTTCGTGATTGGTCGCGAAGCGACCTTCGTGGTGAAACGAACCTAATTCGATGCCGGCGCGACGGCGGGGACGACGTTGGCGCCCTGCGGCTGCGTCCCGTTGATGAACGCTTCCTGGATGCCGTTGTCGAGCGTCACGAAGACGATGTTGCCCGGCGCCTCGAACTGCGGCGGGTTCTTCCGATCGGCCCGGTTGTCGATGTAGGCCTTCATGAAGTCCATCCAGATCGGCAGCGCCGCGACCGCGCCGGTCTCGTTCGACCCGAGCGGTCTCTTCTCGTCGTAGCCGACCCACACGCCAACCGTGATGTTCGGATCGAAGCCGATGAACCATGCATCGGTGTATTCGTCCATCGTGCCCGTCTTGCCCGCGAGCGGCCAATCGAGGCTCTTGGCGGCCTCCGCGGTGCCGCGCAGGACGACGCCGCGGAGCAGGTTCGTCATCACGTACGCCGTGTCCGCGCGAATCGCCTCGTGCGGCTCTGGACGGTTCTCCTCGATGACGTTCCCTTCGCGGTCGGCGATGCTGACGATGGAGTAGGGCCGCATCCGCACGCCCTGATTCGGGAAGGCGGTGTAGGCGCTCGTCATGTCCCACAGCGTTTCCTCCACCGAGCCGAGCGCGAGCGACAGGTACGGCGGCATGTTCGGCGGCAGGCCGAATCGCGCGGCGACCTTGATGACGTTGTTCGGCCCGAGCTCCGCCAGCGCTTTCACCGCGGGGACGTTGCGGGAATCCTCGAGCGCACGGCGCAGCGTGACGGGCCCTTCGTACTTGCGGTCGTAGTTGAGCGGCTCGTACGGCGGCTGATTCGGTCCCGCCTCGAGCGAAATCGGCTCATCGACGAAAATCGAGACCGGCGTGTAACCGCGATCGATCGCCGTCGTGTAGATGAACGGCTTGAACGCGGAGCCGACCTGCCGCTTCGCCTGCACCGAGCGGTTGAACTTGCTGCGCGCGAAGTCGAAGCCGCCCACCATCGCGCGGACCTGGCCGGTGCGGTTGTCGATCGCCAGCAGCGCGCCTTCGACGACCGGCTCCTGCTCGAGCGCGATGGTCTGCGGCACGCCGCCCTGGATGGTGCGGACCTCGACCTGCACCAGGTCGCCGACTTTCAGGAAGTCCGCAGCCGACGCCTTGCGCGTCCACGCCAACGCCGCCTTCGGCAGCTCGACTTCATGCGTGCCGATGCGGACGCGCGCGCCGCCGTTGCCACCTTTCGGCGCCACCGCCGTCACCAGCGCGGGCACGATGTCGCCGGCGAGAATGGGACGGCTCCACCGATCCGTGGTGAACCTTTCGAGCGAGCGCTTCTCCGCGAGGATGTTGCGGACCTTGCGGAAGCCGCTGTGCCGCTTGTCGAGCCGCCGCAGCCCGCGATCGACCGCCCGATTGGCCGCCTCCTGCAGCTCCGCATCGAGCGTCGTCTGCACTTGCAGACCGTTCTGATAGAGCGCATCGGCGCCGTATTCCTGCTCGAGCGACTTGCGAATCTCCTCGACGAAGTAGGGCGCGACCGACGGTTCGGGGCGCGGCTGTCCCTGCAGGACGAGCGGACGCTCCTGCGCCTCGCGCGATTCTTCCTCGGAGATGTAGTGCTCCTCGGCCATGCGCTGCAGCACGTAGTTGCGCCGCATCAGCGTCGCCTTCGGATTGACGAACGGGCTGAGACGGCCGGGCGCCTGAATGATGCCCGCGATGACCGCCGCTTCCTCGAGCGTGAGGTCCTTCGCGGACTTGTCGAAGTAGAGATGCGATGCCGCCTCGACGCCGTAGGCGCCGTGGCCAAGGTTGATCTGGTTGGCGTAGAGCGTGAAGATCTCGGGCTTGGTGAATCGCTTTTCGATTTGAATCGCGACGATCCACTCCTTGATCTTCCGCTCGGGCGAGATCTCGAACTTGCCGCCGGCGAGCTGATACTGCTGCAGGAACACGTTGCGCGCCAGCTGCTGCGTGATGGTACTCGCGCCCTGCCGCTTGCCCGTGAGGATGTCCTTGAGCACGGTGATGGCGACGCGCGTCATGCTGACGCCGAAGTGCTCGTTGAAGCCCGCATCCTCGGTCGCGATGATCGCGTTGCGCAGCACCGGCGGAATCTGGTCGTAGGTGACGACGATGCGGCGCTCCGTGGCGAACTCGCCGATCGTCTGGCCGTCGCGCGCGAGGATGCGCGTGATCGTATTCGGCCGGTAGTCGTCCAACGTGCTGATTTCGGGAACATCGCCGGCGGATCTTGCGGTTCCACTAACCGCAGTATAACGGACGGTTTAGCGGCACGCGCACGCCAAGATTGACTGTGTTTCACTCAGATTTGATAATAAGAACGGCCTAAACTCTTGGGCTGCGAGGACTCGACGAATGAGCAAAATCATCGGCATCGACCTGGGCACCACCAATTCCGTAGTCGCTGTGATGGAAGGCGGCGAACCCGTCGTCATCACCAATCCAGAGGGAAGCCGGCTCACGCCTTCGGTGGTGGCGTTCACCAAGACGGGCGAGCGGCTCGTCGGTCAGGTGGCCAAGCGCCAGGCGGTGACCAATCCGGAGAACACGGTCTTCTCGATCAAGCGCTTCATGGGACGACGGTTCGATGAAGTGAGCGAGGAGATGAAGATGGTGCCGTACACGGTGACGGCAGCCGGCAACGACGTCCGCGTCAAGGCGCTCGACAAGGAATATGCGCCGCCCGAGATCTCTGCGATGATCCTGCAGAAGCTGAAGCAGGCGGCGGAGGAATATCTCGGCTCCGCCGTCACGAAGGCCGTCATCACCGTTCCCGCCTACTTCAACGACGCGCAGCGCCAGGCGACCAAGGAAGCCGGGAAGATCGCCGGCCTCGAGGTGATGCGCATCGTCAACGAGCCGACGGCCGCCGCGCTCGCCTACGGCCTCGACAAGAAGAAGGACGAGACGATTGCCGTCTACGACTTCGGCGGCGGCACGTTCGATATCTCGATCCTCGAGGTCGGCGAGGGGGTCGTCGAGGTGAAAGCCACCAACGGCGACACGCATCTTGGCGGCGACAACCTCGATCAGCGCGTCATCGACTGGATCATCGCGGAGTTCAAGAAGAGCGACGGCATCGATCTGAGCAAGGACCGGATGGCGCTGCAGCGCCTGAGGGAAGCGGCGGAGAAGGCCAAGATGGAACTCTCGACCGTGATGGAGAGTGACATCAACCTGCCGTTCATCACCGCGGACGCGAGCGGTCCCAAGCACATGCAGATGAAGCTGACGCGCGCGAAGTTCGAGCAGCTCGTCGAAGACCTGCTGCAGAAAACCGTCGGTCCCACCAAGCAGGCGCTTGCGGATGCGGGTCTCGACCCGTCGAAGATCGACGAGGTCGTGCTCGTCGGCGGCTCGACGCGCATCCCGCGCGTCCAGCAGATCGTCAAGGACCTGTTCAGCAAGGATCCGCACAAGGGCGTCAACCCCGACGAAGTCGTGGCCGTCGGTGCCGCCATTCAGGCGGGCGTGCTCGCGGGCGAGGTCAAGGATCTGCTCCTCCTCGACGTGACGCCGCTCTCGCTCGGCATCGAAACCCTCGGCGGGGTCATGACGACGCTGATTCCGAGGAACACGACGATCCCGACGCGGAAGAGCGAGACGTTCTCGACGGCGGCGGACAGCCAGACGAGCGTCGAAGTGCACGTGCTGCAGGGCGAGCGTCCGCTGGCGCGCGACAACCGGACGCTCGGCCGCTTCCAGTTGATCGGCCTTCCCCCCGCCCCGCGCGGCGTTCCGCAAATCGAAGTCACCTTCGATATCGATGCGAACGGCATCGTCAACGTGTCGGCGAAGGATCTCGGCACCGGCAAGGAACAGAAGATCACCATCACCGCGTCGAGCGGCCTCAGCAAGGAAGAGGTCGAGCGGATGATGAAGGACGCCGAATCGCACGGCGAAGAGGACAAGCGCCGGAAGGAAGAGATCGAGGCTCGCAACAAGGCCGACCAGGCGGTGTACGGCGCCGAGAAGATGCTGCAGGACATGGGGTCGAAGCTGACGAGCAGCGACAAGGCCGCTGTCGAAACCGCCATCGAGCAGCTGAAGAGTGCGATCACGCAGAACGACACCGCGGCGATGAACCGCGCAATGGAGGCGCTGACGACGGCGCAGCATCGCGCCGCCGAGGCGCTCTACAAGAACGCGGGCGCATCGACGGGCGCGGGTGCCGAAGGTGCAGGGGGTGCAGCGGGTTCGGCGGGGTCAGCCGGTCCAGCGGGTGCTGGTGCCCAGGGTTCTGGGGCAGCGCAGGGAGACGTGATCGACGCGGAAGTTGTAGATGAGGAGAAGAAGTAGGCATTGGATTTTTACGTCATCCTCGGCCTCGAGCAGGGCGCGACGGAGTCGGAGATCAAGCGCGCCTACCGGCGCCTCGCCCGGCGGTATCACCCGGATATCAATCCGGGCGACCGGACGGCGGAAGCGCGCTTCCGCCAGATTCTCGAGGCCTACGAGACGTTGATCGATCCCGAGCGGCGCTCGAAGTACGACGCGGGGTCGCCCATGGGCGGAGGCGGTCAGCGCCGCACGACGGGCTTCGAAGGGTTCGACTTCTCGGGGCGCGGCGCCGATGCCGCGGCGACATTTGGCGACCTGTTTGCGGAAGTCTTCACGTCGCGTGGCGAGCAGGGGCCGGCCGAGGAGCGCGGCGCCGACCTTCATCACAACCTCGCCCTGTCCTTCGAGGAAGCGTTCAACGGGACGCAGCGCACGGTGACCGTGACGCGCCGCGAGACGTGCCGCACGTGCGAGGGCACGGGCGTGACGCGCGTCAGCACCGGCGCCTGCCTTGTGTGCCAGGGTGCGGGCTCCGTGCGCACCGTTCGCGGGCACATGGTGTTCACGCGCAGTTGCCCGGGATGCGGCGGATCGGGGCAGCAGCGGCCGCGCGCCTGCGAGCCGTGCGCCGGCGCGGGACAAGTCACGCGCGCCGAAGCCGTGCACGTCCGCATTCCCGCCGGCATCGCGGAGGGCGAACGCGTGCGTGTCCCGGGCAAGGGCAACGCGGGGCTGCGTGGCGGCGAGGCGGGCGACTTGTACATCACAGTGCAGGTCGCGTCGCATCCGCTCTACCGCCGCGAGGGCGACGATCTGTTCATGACCGTGCCGATCGCCATCCACGAGGCGGCGCTCGGCGCGCGCATCGACGTGCCGACGCCCGACGGCGGCGCCAAGGTGCGCGTCCCGCCCGGCACGCAGTCGGGTCAGCGGTTCCGGCTGCGGGAACGCGGCGCGTCTTCGACGCGCGATGGCCGCCGCGGCGATCTGGTCGTCGAAGTGAAGCTGGTGCTGCCGAAGCTGCTCGACGAGCGATCGAAGGAGCTGCTGCGCGAGTTCGGCCGCATCAACGGCGAAAACGTCAGGGAGTCGTTCGGCGAGTAGGGCGATGGCGAAGCGGGCTGGCGGCAAGGCGTATTACATGATCAGCGCGGTGTCGCAGAAGTACAACATCCATCCGCAGACGCTGCGCCTCTACGAGCGCGAGGGGCTGCTCAAGCCGTCGCGCACCGAAGGCAACACGCGCCTCTATTCGGAAGAAGATCTCGAGCAGCTCGAAACCATCCTCACGCTGACGCGCGATCTCGGCGTCAACCTCGCCGGCGTCGAGATCATTCTCAACATGCGCCGCAAGATCGAGCAGATGCAGGGCGAGGTGAACGAATTCATGGATTACGTGAAGCGCGAGCTCGCGCGCGGCATCGACGACTGGGAGCAGCGTCTCGGCACCGCGCTCGTCAAGTCGTCGCCGACGGATCTCGTACGTCGCACCCCGCCCGTTCAGGCTGACGCCCAAACAGAAAAACCAAAGATCAAAAACACAAAGTAGTACCATGCGCTCGTGGCGTGTGCGATCTGCGATGACACGGGATGGAAGACGATCGAGGTTGACGGTGTCTCGCGGGTCACGCGCTGCGACTGCTGGCATCAACGCAGCTTCGAGTCGCTGCTGAAGAGCGCGCGCATCCCGCGCCGCTACACGCACTGCGAGCTCTCCAACTTCGAGGCGCACACCGACAGCCAGCGCGACGCGCTGCGCCGCGCCACGCGCCTGGTCGATCAGTTTCCCGTCGTCGACAAGGGGCTGCTGTTCTTCGGCGACAACGGCGTTGGCAAGACACATCTCGCCGTCGCCCTGATGAAGGAAGCGATCCGCCGCAAGGGCGCGCGTGCTCGAGGCCGATCTGCTCGTTCTCGACGACATCGGCGCCGAAAAGAAGTCGGAATGGGTCGAGGAAACGCTCGGTCTCGTCGTCAACACGCGCTACAGCGAGCGGCGCGTCACCGTCTTCACGACCAATCTCACGGATTCGGAGAACACCGAACCGCATTCCATCGCGCTGCAGCTCGGGCTGCGCATCCGCTCGCGGCTGAAGGAGATGTGCGACTGGGTGCGCATCGACGGCCCCGATACGCGCGAGGTCGGCCCGCATCCGACCGAGGGTGACATCGCGCGCTGGCAGGACTCCTCGCCGGCCTCGCCGAAGAATCGCGGTCGCGCCGCGCTTCCCGTCAAAACGACCGGTCAGGCGCGGGCGCAGTTGAAACCGCGGGATGGCAAGGCCGATCTCAAATGGCCAGGAGGCCGCGCGGGGTCCCAGTAGGGCGGGTGAGGCGGGCAGGGCTGGTGGGGCGGGTAAACTGGCTCCAGTGCTCGGGCTCTACGTCCATATTCCCTTCTGCTCTGCGATCTGCAACTACTGCAACTTCAACCGAGGTCTGTTCGACGCGGATTTGAAGGAGCGGTATGTCGCCGCGCTGCTGCGCGAGATTGCGACGAGCCCCTCGACTTCGCTCGGGGCAGGCGGCGCCGCGGCCGACACGATCTACTTTGGCGGCGGGACGCCGTCGCTGCTCGAGCCGTGGGAGATTGGCGCGCTCATTCACGCCTGCAGGCATGCGTTCGCGGTGACGAACGATGCCGAGATCACGATGGAGGCCAATCCGGAGACCGTGACGCCCGAGCGGCTCGCCGGCTTCCGCGAGGCGGGCGTCAACCGTCTCAGCTACGGCGTCCAGTCATTCAGGGACGATGAACTGCAGCGTCTCAGCCGGCTGCATTCCGCGTCCCGTGCCGCGGACGCGTTCGCGATGGCGCGCGCCGCCGGCTTCGACAACGTCTCGCTCGACCTGATGATGTGGCTGCCGCAGCAGACGATCGCGCAGTGGCTCGAATCGGTGGACGCGCTCATCGCGCTCGGACCCGATCACGCCTCGCTCTACATCCTCGAGCTCTATCCGAACGCGCCGCTGCGCGACGCGATGGCGCGCTCGCAGTGGTCGCTGGCGCCGGACGATGATGCGGCGGAGATGTATCTGCAGGCGATGGCGCGTCTCGATGCGGCCGGCTACGAGCAGTACGAGATCTCGAACGTCGCGCGCCCCGGACGCGCGTCGCGCCACAACCTCAAATACTGGAGCGACGGCGAGTGGCTTGGCTTCGGCTGCGGCGCGCACTCGACCCGCCGAGGTGTCCGCTGGAAGAATGTGTCGTCAACGACGGAGTACATCGCCGCTGTCGCGTCGGGAGGTCAACTCGCCGCCGAACGGCGCGTCCTGACCGATCGCGAGGCGCTCGAAGAGGCGCTCTTTACCGGCTTGCGGCTCACGCGCGGCATCGACGTCCATACCGTAAATGCCCGATATACGACGGACGTGTGGGGGATTTACGGTGATGGTCTGGAGCGGTTCCGCGAGGCCGGCCTGTTGATCTATGATGGGCGCCTTTTGCGGCTCTCCAGGGCAGGAATGCTTCTTGCCAACGAGATCATGTCCGAGTTTGTCAGTTCACCTGTGGTAGATTAACGGCCTTTCCGAGGAGGCTCGAAGATGCGACG
>QHWQ01000046.1 GCA_003222635.1 Acidobacteriota bacterium
GCCAGCGCGCGGACCTTCGGATCTTCCGGTCCGGTCGGCTCCTGCTGCGGAGCGGTGTAGACCGCGTGCGCGGCGAGGATCACCACGGCCGCCACGGCCACGCGGCCGGCGAGTCCGAGCCACGAGCGGCGCGCCACGTCGAACGGACCCTGCACCAGCACGAGCGCGAGGATCGTGGTCATCAGCGCGAGTGATGTCAGGCAGTAGGGGCACGCGGAGTGGAGAACCGTCAGCGAGACGATGGTGAGGTAGATGCTGTAGCAGACGCCGAAGACCGCGACCGTCCACGCCCACGACCGGTGCCGGTCCTCGCGCCGCACGAATGCGATCCCCGCAAGCGCGGCATAGCCGAGCAATCCCCACATCGACGTCGGCAGGCCGAGCAGCGTCGACCAGCGGCTCGTCAGGACGACATCGCATCCGCCGCCGACGGTACAGCCCTGCACCGCGCTCTCGGTGAACTTCGCCCACGTCAAGTACGCGGTCAACAGCATTCCGAGAATGCTGAGCGCGAGCAGCGGCCAGTTGGGTGTCGAGCGGAGTGTGTAGGCAACCGGCGCGCTCTTCGCGCGCCGGTTCTTGGTTTTCCTGCCCACGAACGCGCGGTTACTTCGTGCCGCGCGCGTTGCCGGTCTTCGGAGTCTCGACGAGCGCCACGCGGTTGACGCCGCTTTCCGCCATGGCGATGTTGCCGTTGGCGAACACGCTCATGTTGCGGACGACGCCGCCGCCGCCCGGGATGATCCAGCTCTGGAACTTCTCCGTCTTCGGATCAAAGCGGACGATCGTGTTCGGACGGATCGCCGACTCGTTGTACCAGATGATCCCGTTCACCTGGACGATGCCGTACGGCTGCGACTTCGGGCCGCTCGGCGACGGCCATTCCTTCGTCGCCTTGGTCTTTAGGTTGTACATCCCGAGATAGCCGCGCGAGTAGTCGGCGTAGTAGACAACGTCATCGGCGGTAATCGTCAGGCGGCGCGGACGGGACTCCGGGTTCGGCAGCGTGTACTCGGTGATCGCCATCGTGTCGATGTCGAACTTCGCGAGGCGGTTCGCGCCGAACTCGCAGATGAACGGGCTGCCGTCCGACGTCATCACCATGCCGTAGGGCTGCGACCGCGCCTGCGGCAGCGTCACGAGCTTGATGTCGCCGGTGGCGGGGTTCATGCGGCCGACCATGTTCGAGTTCTGCAGCGTGAACCAGAGCATCCCCTTCTTGTCGAAGAGCGGCGTGTGGGGATCTTTCGCGGCGGGATCGGGCATCTTGAATTCCTTGACCTCGCCGGTCTTCGGATTCAGCTTGCCGATGATGCCGCCGAAGTTGCCCGCGAACCAGATGTTCCCTTCCTTGTCCATCGTCAGGCCGTGCGGACCGGTCCTCTTCGTCGGCAGCGGGTATTCCTTGATCGCGTTGGTCTTGGGATCGACGTGGCCGATCACGTCGGCCCACATGCCGGCCCAGTAGATCGTCCCGTCAGGCGCGGCGTACGGATCGTGCGGGCGCGAGCCGAGCGTCGGCGCAATCCATTCCTTGATGTTCACCTTCAGGTCGCCGGGCACGACGACGGTCTTCGGCCGATCGGGTTTCTCCGGGAAGTGCGCGCCGAGGTAGGTGGCGATGATCTCCGCGCGGTCATCCGGCAGCTTCACCATCGAGTCGAACGTCTGCCGCCAGCCGGCCTTCGTATCGCCCCACGAGTTGGTGATGTTGTTAACGCCGTGGCACTTGGTGCACTCCTGCGCGACGGCGTCCTTGCCCGGGCCATCGGGCAGGTCGGCGGCGCCGCCGTTTCTCTGACCCGCCGCGGGCGCGATCGTGCACATGAAGATCGCGGCGGCCGCGAGCATTCCAAGCGAAATCTTCGACATGTTTCCTCCGTCGCGCGGAATTATAGCGCTGTCCGCAGTTGTGCTACTTTTTTCGGCCATGATCCGTTTACACCTCTTCGTCCCGTTGCTGCTCGGCACCTGTGCGGTTTCGCCCGCATTTGCCCGGCAAACACCCTCGATGAGCTTTTTCGTCACGCGCTGGTCCGTGTAAAGGGGGCAATCTGGGCGGACTGCTCGGCGCGGATCGCCATTGCCAGATGCTGGCAACCGCCGCCGGCGCCGGCAACAGGACGTGGCACGCCTATATTGAGGCTTCGCCGGGCCGGGATCCGGATCCGTCAACCACGAAAGCGCGCTACGCGCGCAATGCACGAAGGACGCGAAGAAGAACGAACTTCGTCTGCTTCGTGATTGCGAAGGCCTTCGTGGTAATTACAGTCGTACCCACCAGGCATGGCATATGAATTGAGCTTCTCATGCCGAGTACCCACGAGCTGGTTGCATTCGGCCCGGTCGAAGAAGACGCGCGGGCGCAGATCGATCGCTGCCTGGAGAAAGGTGGCGAGGAGGCGCGCGGCGTGCTCTGCGCCGATCATCACAAGGGCTACTCGATGCCTATCGGCGGCGTCCTCGCCTCCCAATCCGTCGTCATGCCCGCCGGCGTCGGCTACGACATCGCGTGCGGCAACTGCGCGGTGCGCACCAGTCTCCAGGCATCCGATCTCGATGTGAAGCGCGCGATGGACGAGATCTGGAACACGATCTCGTTCGGCGTCGGGCGCAGCAACGACGAGCCGATTCGCGATGCGCCGGTCTTCGATGCCATCGCTCACAGCCCGGTGCCGGAGCAGCGCTCGATGCTCTCGCTCGCCAAGTCGCAGCTTGGCACGGTCGGCAGCGGCAATCACTATGTGGATCTGCTCGAGGACCGCGCCGATGGGCGCTTGTGGGTGGGCGTGCACTTCGGATCGCGCGGCTTCGGCCACAAGACGGCCTCGGGCTTCCTCGCGCTCGCGGCCGGCAGGACATGGGGCGAGCGCGTCAACGACAGCATGGACGCGTGGCCCAAGGCGATTCAGCTCGGCACACCTCTCGCCGACGACTATCTCGCGGCGATGAACATCGCGGGCGAATACGCGTATGCGGGGCGCGACTGGGTCGTCAATCGTGTACTGACGATGCTCGGTGCGCGCGACGAGCTGCGCGTCCACAACCATCACAACTTCGCCTGGTGGGAAGAGCACGACGGCCAGAAGTGGCTCGTCGTCCGCAAGGGCGCGACGCCTGCGTTTCCCGGTCAGCTCGGATTCGTCGGCGGATCGATGGGCGACGATGCGGTGATCATTCGCGGGAAGGATTCAGCGGCCTCGCGCCGCGCGCTCTATTCGACGGTGCATGGCGCCGGGCGCGTGATGGGGCGGATGGAAGCGAAGGGCAAGTGGAAGGGCGCGCGATGCGTCAAGCCGGGCAAAGTGAATTGGCGCGAATGGCAGGACACGCTGAAGACGCAGGGCGTGGAGCTTCGGGGCGCCGGCGCGGACGAAGCGCCCGAGTGCTACAAGCGTTTGTCCGAGGTCCTCGAGTATCACGGCGACACGATCGACATCCTGCACACGCTGCAGCCGATCGGTGTCGCGATGGCGGGCCGGGACACCTTCGATCCCTATAAGGATTGAGGTGGTTCGAGGGTTCGAGGGTTCGAGGTTCGTTTGAATCGTGAATACTGGAACGCCTGCGTCGCGCCCCACGGCGTCGTGTGCAGGTGCGCGCGCGACTCGACCAGCGTGAACCGATCGCCGAGCTCCGTGGCGAGCGTCTGCGGTGAGTAGCGCGCGACCGGCAGGCCGCTGCACTTCTCCGGACCATCGAGCGCGAACGTCGCGACGATGACTGCTCCGCCCGGCTTCACATGCTCGGCCAGTCTCTCCTTGTACTTCTCGCGATCGCGTGCGTCGGTGAGGAAATGAAACACCGCGCGGTCGTGCCAGATGTCCACGTCCTTCCACGACCACATGCTGGTGACGTCCGCCTGAATCCACGCGACGTCCGCGGCTTGCTCGCCAAGGCGCGCCTGCGCGCGCAGCAGCGCCTCGCGCGCGACATCGAGCACGCCGATGCAGTGGAGGCCGCGCGCGACGAGCGCATCCACGAGGCGCGACTCGCCGCCGCCGATATCGATGACACAGGCGTCGGACATGAGGCCGGCCGCTTCGATCATCTGCATCGAGACGTCGGGCGAGGGCTCGAACCAGCTGACGTCGCGCTCGCCTTTCGTGGTGTAGACGTGGTTCCAGTGGGTCTGACTGATCATTGGAATGTTATCGTGATTGTATGAAGACGACGCGCGACAAGGCTGGTGGAGTCGTGATCCGGGGCCGTCCCAGACTCGTACGGGTCGGTCGCCGCCTCGTGGCGCGTCCGTCGGCACCTGCCGATACCCTTCCGGCAATTGACATCGCTGCCCTCATTGAGCAAGAGCGGCACCGTTTGTTCAAATACGAAGCGGAACGGTAATACGAACGAAGGGCCGGCGCCGCCTTCGCTGAAGCTACGGCGCGCCGGCCCAGAACGATCCGAACGTCCTCTATCCGCGTTCCTTCGTATAGAGGTTCGCTCCATCGGATTCAACGCACGGCGGATCCTCGATCTGCATCATCGGCTGCGTGTTGAGCCGCATGATCGGAGCCGACGGAGCCGAACGTCAGGTAGATATATTTGTCGTCGGGCGTCTTGATCGTGAAGTTCTTGCCGACCTGGAAGAAGCCGCGATCATCAGGATCGTCGGGTAGGCGAGGAGCGAAGGATCACTTGCCACCCAGTGCGCAAATGGGGTGTCCTGAAGCCACGAAAAAAATGCCATTCGGGATTTCGCATTCTACCCGGGAACTGACGCGCGATCAGTGGCGTGCGTTCATCGCCACGTTCCTCGGCTGGATGTTCGATGGCTTCGACTTCACCGTTCTCACGTTCATCCTCATCGACATTCAGAAGACGTTCGCGATCGATGCCGTGCTCGCCGGCGCGCTCGGCACCGTGACGCTCGTCATGCGTCTGGCTGGCGGCGTCGTCTCCGGCGCGATGGCCGACAAGTGGGGCCGCAAGCTGCCGCTGATGCTGTCGATCATGTGGCTCGCGATCTTTGCGTTCGCGAGCGGCTTCTCCACGTCGTACACGATGCTGTTCGCGCTGCGCGCGCTCTTCGGCATCGGGATGGGCGGTGTCTGGGCGGCGGGGATGCCGCTGACGCTCGAGCACTGGCCCGCGCATCTGCGCGGCACCGCGTCGGGGATGCTGCAGGGCGGGTTCGCGTGGGGCTTCATCCTTGCGGCGTTCGTGTTCCGCTTCGTCTATCCGCTCCTAGACGAAGCGGTCGCATGGCGTGTGATGTTGAGCATCGGCATCGTCCCAATCCTGCTCGTCCCGTGGATTGCTGCGCGTGTGCCGGAGAGTCCGGTGTGGCTCGAGCGGCGGCGGCGGGTCGCCTCGAGCGACCGCGCGGAGCGGCCGCCCATCGTGCGGTTGTTCCAGCGCGATCTGCTGGGCACGACGCTGCAGTGCGCGGCGCTGATGACCGCGTTCATGTTCTCCTACTACGCCATCACGTTCTGGTACGCGACGCTGCTCCGTGCGCGCGGCATCGAGCCGCTCGCGTATCTCGTCACGCTGAATCTGGGGCAGGCGCTCGGCAATCCCGTGTGGGGAACGATTTCGGATCGTCGTCTTGGCCGCCGCGGCGCGATCACGATCGCCGCGCTCCTCGGCGTCGCGGCGGTGCCGCTCTTCACGCTGACGATGAGCCACGCGCTCATGTGGGCGGGCGCCGTCGTGATGGGCATCTGCGGCATCGGCATCTGG
>QHWQ01000047.1 GCA_003222635.1 Acidobacteriota bacterium
CGCTGCTCGGCGACCTGCAGGCGCGCTTCGAGGCATTGCTCGACGACCGCGGCGCGCCGATGCGCTCGCAGGTCTTTCGTCCGGACGCCATCTATCGGCGCGTGTTGGGCATTCCACCGGATCTGATTGTGCAGTTCGGCCGGCTCACCTGGCGGTCGATTGGCGGTGTGGGCTATTCCGAGCTGCACGTGCAGGAGAACGATACCGGTCCCGACGACTGCAACCATGCGCAGTTCGGCATGTTCATCCTGCGCGCGCCCGGACTTCCCATCCGCGGGGAAGTCCAGGACATGCACCTGCTCGACGTGGCGCCGACGCTGCTCGACCTCGCGGGACGCGACGTGCCGCCATCCATGCAGGGGCAGTCACTGCTGCGGTCTGCCGCATGCCAGGTGGCGCGATGAACGGATGCGTGAGCACGAGCGTGCTTCTCGACTCGCGCGTTTCCGGAGAACGCGCTGCCGACCTCGAGCATGCTCACCGATTCCAGGGATTGAGCTTCGACCCGGTCTTCATCGTCGGTGACCACCGGTCGGGGACGACGGTGCTCTATCAACTGCTCGCGTCGACCGGCGCCTTTAGCGTGGTCACCGCCTACCACGTCATCTGCTATGACCGGATCGTGGCGGATCATCTTTTCAAACAGGCTGGTGCGGCCCGGCAGCGCCTTGCCGCGCTGTTTGCCCGGCTTGGCGTCGGCAATCGCGTGATCGATGGCGTCCCGGTATCGCCCGATCTTCCAGAAGAATACGGGTTCATCATCGACCGATCGTCACGGCCCCGGCTTCGGCCGGGGACGCTGCCCGCGTTCGTGGAGCTCTGTCAGAAGCTTCGCTTCACCGGCGGCGGCGAGCCGATCCTGTTGAAGAATCCGTGGGACGTCCTCGGCTTCGCCTATCTGAAGCGCTCGTTCCCGGGCGCCCGATTCATCTTCCTGCACCGGCATCCGCGCAACGTGATGAGCTCGCAGCTTGCCGCCATGCGGTCGCTGTTCACGCATCGCAATCCGTACGTCGCCGCGCTTTCACCGTGGTACCGGGACGTCTTCGAGAAACCCGCGGTTCTGCGCTTCACGCGAATGATCAACAGCTCGCGCTTCGGCATCGGCGCCAGAGTCGTGGGCCGGCACGTCACGAAGGTTGTCCGGTACTACCGCGAGAATGTCCCCGATCTTCCGCGGCGGGATTACATCGAGCTTCGCTACGAGGACCTCTGCGCGCAGCCGGACGAGACACTGCAGCGTCTGATGGCCTTCCTGAACGTGCACGCGGTCAGAGATGTGAAGGCGCGAGAGCGCGTGCGGCCGCGCCCGGACCATGTTCTCCCCGAAGTCGCGCGACGCTATCGGAAGATTCGGAGCTCGCTGGCCGACTATTGCGAGACCCAGCGGTACACGCTCGACTAGTGGCTGCAGGCATGGCTCGATTTCTCTTTGCCGCGTGGCCGTTTCCCGGGCACCTCTTTCCCCAGATTGCGCTCGCCCATGCCTTGCGGGCGCGCGGGCACGACTGCGCGTTCTATACAGGCGAGCAGACCGCGCCCGTCGTCCGCGACGAAGGCTTCCCGGTTTTCCCGTTTCGACATGTCGACGAAGCGGCGCTCGATCGACTGATGCGCTCGCGGCCCGCCGAGCCGTGGCGCCCGAGCAACGGTCCGCGCGTGACGCTGATGCTGCGGAAATGGCTGCTGGACACCGTCCCCGCCCAGGTCAGAGACCTGCAAGAGGCCGTCGCCACCTGGCGTCCCCACGTGATCGGTTCGGACCCGACGATGTGGGCGCCGATGCTCGTGCTGGCTGAAATGTGCGACGTGGAGGTTGCTGTCTGCTCATTCATTCCGGCATGTCCGCTTCCAGGCCCGGATGCGCCACCGTTCGGGCCGGGGCTGCCTCGTCCCGTGGATTGGAGTGGAGCAGTCGCAGCGTCGATCGCGAGGTTCTGGGCGCGCGTCTCCGGCCGCATGGGCCGGCGTGCGATCAACGAGATCCGAAAGACGTACCGCCTGCCACCGGTTACGTTGTCAGCGACCGCCTGCACGGGACGGATGCCGCTCTATCTCGTTCCCTGCACCGCGGAGTTCGACTACGGCAGACGGGACCTCCCATCGAGCGTCCATTACGTTGGTCCGTACTCGTGGAACCGGCCGAGGTCCGACGCTGCGAGTTCCTGGGTCGCGGAGCTGCGGCGTCCATGCGTGCACGTGACGGAAGGAACGATGCACGTTCACACGCCGGTTCTGCTGCGGGCCGCGCTCACCGGTCTGGCGGATCTTCCGATCCAGGTCGTGATCACCACCGGCGGCCATCGCACGCTCGACGATCTCGCTGCGAGGAGCGTGGCCGCCAACATCAGAGTCGAGCAATGGGTCTCGCACAGCGAGCTGCTGCCGCACGTCGATGCGGTCGTCACGACTGGCGGCGCGGGATCGGTGCTCGCGACGCTGGCGGCAGGAGTGCCGCTCGTCGTGGTGCCGACGGAATGGGACAAGCCGGAGATTGCCCAGCGCGTGGTCGAAGCAGGTGCCGGCATCCGCCTTGCGCCGCGACACTGCACCCCACAGCGGCTGCGCGAGAGCGTGCTCGAGGTGCTCGGCACGCCCGCATTCACGCAGCGCGCGCGCCGTCTGGCCGAGAGCTTCGCGCGGAGCGGGGGAGCGGAGCGGGCAGCGGACCTGCTGATCGCGTTGAGCCGCCGACGGTGCGACATCACATCCCCGCAGGCTCGGCCGCTCGCCGTATGACGGTCTGCAGAATTTCTACTGCGCGCGCGACGCCGTCTTCCGCTCGAATCCGCACGCCGAGCGCCGCCGCGCGGTGCCGCATCGCTGGATTGCCGGTGACTTCCAGAATGGCGTCGCTCAGCCGCTCGACCGATAGGTCGCGGCGCGGCAGAGGCCTGGGACCGACGCCCAACTGCTGCACGCACTCGCCCCAAATCGGCTGATCGGGAACGCCGAAGGGCACGATCACCATCGGAATTCCCGCGCGCAGACCGGCGGCCGTCGTACCCGCGCCGCCGTGATGCACGGCAGCTGATACGCGTCCGAACAGCCACTCATGCGGCGCCTCGTCGAGCACGTGTGTATGCGGCGCCGTGAGGATCGGCGCCGCTTCGCGGCGGCCGGCCGCGATGATGCCACGCTGCCCCGCACGCGCAAGAGCGGCGGCGACCAGCTCCATGGTTTCGTTCGGCGAGCGATGCGCCATGCTGCCGAAGCCCACGTACACCGGAGGCGCACCTGCGTCGAGAAAGGCAGTGAGCGCTGGTCCTGGCGTCCAGTCCGGTTCGGAATCAAGAAACCAGTAGCCCGTGACGTGGCTTCCCGCGATCGAATCCTGTGAGAGAGGACACACGTGCCGACTGTAGGCGCATAGCACGGGCCAGCCGTGGCGATCGAGCTCGCGCGTTGGATTGATCGCGGGCAACGGTGGAAGCGCCAGCACGTCGCGGCGCGCCCGATTCGTGGCGGGACGAAGAAAGTTCCAGACCGCGTGCATGAATATCCACTGTCCGGCGCGGATCAGCCGCGGGTACGACGCGGCGGCGGACGGCGAGACGAGCGGCGAGAACAGGACTCGGACCAGCGGCCGCTCGAGCTTTTGCGCAATCGAATATCCAACCGGGACGGCAATCGGCGTGGCGACCACCACGTCGGCATCCTGGCACGCACGCCAGCAGTCGATGAAGCGCTGGTGTACCGTGGCCGCAAACCTGCGACTGAGCACGCGCCAAGACGCCAGTGTGTTTCTGCGTTCGAGCAAGGCACGGCCGTCGTCGGTGTGAAAGAACTGTTTCTCGTGGGCGGTGACCGGGGCGAACTCGATGCCGTGCCGCGCCACGAGCGATGCGAACACCGGATCGGTGGCGACGCGCACCGCGTGCCCGGCGCGCGAGAGGCCGCGCGCGAGCGCGACGCATGGCTGAGTATCGCCGCGGCTGCCGAGAGCTATGATGCAGATGCGCACGCCGGCTTCTCCTCCCGCCCAATTATCGGAGAACTACCATGACACTGCGACATGGCCCCGGATGCGTGGTTCTGGCCGTCTGCCTGGCATCGCTGGCGTCACCGGTGCTCATCACCGCACCAGCGAGCCCGGAGGCGTTCGCGAACTTCGAGTCGTCGCTCACCAGCCCGATCCGCGTGTCAGCCGACGGTTCGCGGTTGTTCGCGGTGAATACGCCCGACGCGCGTTTGTCCGTCTTCGATCTCTCACAACCATGGGCCCCGACGCTCATTGCGGAAATACCGGTCGGGCTCGAACCCGTCTCGGTCAATCCGCGCAGCAACGATGAAGTGTGGGTGGTCAACCAGCTGTCGGACAGCATCAGCATCGTGTCGGTCTCGCGCGGCATCGTGGTGGATACGATCCGTGTCCCTGACGAACCCGCGGACGTCGTGTTTGCCGGCACCAACCGGGCGTTCGTGACCGCATCGCGCAGCAACCGGGTGCTCGCGATCAACACGGTCACTCACGCGCAGGTTGCGTCGATTCCCGTGCTCGGCGGCAATCCGCGGGCGCTCGCGGTCAGTCCGGACGGCCAGCGTGTCTACGCGGCATTTGCTCTGTCGGGAAATCGCACGACGATTGTTCCCGCCGCGTGGGCGCCGCCGCCCCCCGCGCCGGACAATCCGGATCTGCCGCCTGCCCCTCACGAAGGCCTCATCGTCGACGCAGTGGACCCGGCGTGGTCGTGGTTGATCCGCTATTCGATGCCGGACAACGATGTTGTCGAAATCGATGCCACGACACTGACGGTCAACCGGTACTTCTCGCGCGTGGGCACCGTCAACTTCGGTCTCGCGATTCAGCCGACCACGGGTGCCATTTACGTCGCGAACACGAACGCGCGAAATCTCGTCCGATTCGAATCAGCGTTGCGCGGGCATATCGTCGATAGCCGGATCACGCGCATCGATCCCTCGTCTGGAACCGTCACCCCGTTCGATCTGAACCCGGACATCGACTATTCTCACGAATCGAAATCGGACCCGCACCGGGCGCAATAGTCGACCCGAGCAGCAAGCGCGGCCCACGGGGGCTGGCGATGCACGGAAGCGTCCCGCTGCTGTACGTGCTGAATCGCATCTCGAACACCATCACCGTGATTCTGACGGGGGCCGATGTTGCCGTAAATGCAGTGGACGTCGGTTCGTTTGACCCGACACCGGATGTCATCCGCCGCGGCAGGGGATTTCTCTATGACGCCAAGTTGTCGGGCAATGGGACGGCGTCGTGTGCGTCTTGCCACGTCGATGCCGATGTGGACATGCTGGCGTGGGACCTGGGAAACCCCGGCGGATCGATGCAGACGGTGGTGAGCGCGACGGGCTCGTTCGAGCTGCATCCGATGAAAGGGCCGATGACGACGCAGACGCTGCGCGGCCTCGACCATCTCGAGCCACTGCACTGGCGAGGCGACAGGGAAGACTTCACGGCTTTCAATCACGCGTTCGACGCGCTGATGGGCGGAACGGAACTGTCGACCGACGATATGGCGGCGTTCCGTGACTTCATCAACACCATCCGCTTCCATCCGAACCCGAATGAGAAACTCGACCGGACGTTGCCGACATTCCTGGAGGGAGGTAATCCGGTTCTTGGTCAGGCGATCTTCATGAACGACGAATACAGCTCGAAGCGGCCCGGTGCTCCGTGCGCGTCCTGCCACATCACGCCAGGTCCGGGCACGAATAGAACCCTGATATCGAAAGACCTTCTGCAGGAGCAGCAGGACTTCAAGGTGCCTCATCTTCGCGCCGTGTATCGGAAGACCCACTTCGACAAGCAGGCCGGGGCGGCAAGCATCGACGGTTTCGGCCTGGCGCACAATGGGTCGTTCTCGACGCTGGCCGAGTTTCTCTCCATCCCGCCATTTGATCTGATCAGATTCGACGCGACGCGCAAGCGCCACCTCGCGGCGTTTCTGTTGACATTCGACACCGGAACCGCACCCGCCGTCGGATTTACTCGAACGGTGACGCCAGCCAACTGGTGGCTTCCAGGCGTGGGAAACGACCTGGCATTGTTGGAGGGCCAGGCGGCGAGTGGAAACATCGACCTGATTGGCAAGGGCACGATCAACGGACAGCGGGTCGGGCTTCTTTACATGCCGTTGACAGGAGACTATCTGAGCGACAGGACGAGCCTCGGGCGCGTCACCCGGGAACAACTCAGAAACTTCGTCATCGGCGGTGACACTCTGACGGCAATGGGGGTGCCACCGGGAGCCGGCGTCCGTCTCGGGATCGATCGCGATCTCGACGGGGTCATGGATGGCGACGAAGGTCGATAAGCAGACGGGCCGGGCAGGCGTCGAGATCACGCTTCCCGGCGGTACCCGACTGTCATCGTCGGATGCCTTCGTCACCAACATCATGCTCGCCGAAATGCCCGGATACTTCGCACACGGCATACAGCTGTCACCGGGAGACATCGTGTTCGACGTCGGGGCCAACGTGGGAATGTTCTCGATGTGGGTCGCCGATCAATACGGAGACGTCCAGGTCTACGCATTCGAACCCGTGAAGCCCGCGTTCGATGTACTGGACTTCAACATCGCGCGTGCCGGCAAAGGAAACATCAGAGCCTTCCCGTTTGGCCTTTCGAGAAGCTGCACCACCACGGAATTCACGGTGTTCCCTCGCGCCACGGTCCTGTCATCCTCCAGACGATCGCGGGTGGATCCGCTCAACCGGGAAGCGATGAAGCGGGCCCTGGTCGCTGTTGGAAGACAACGCGGCTTTCCGCGCCTTCGGTGGCTCCCTTCCGCTGCCCGCCCGCGAGTCGCCGGACTGTTGGCCGACCTCGTCCTTCGACACGAGACGAAGAGACTGTCGGCGACGGCCGCGACCGTCGCCTGCGAAGTGAGGCGTCTTTCACAGGTGATCAGCGATGAGCACATTCAGCGAATCGATCTGCTCAAGATCGACGTGGAAGGGGCGGAGCTCGACGTGCTGGCCGGGATTGAGGCCCGTCACTGGCCGATCATCAAGCAAATTGTCATGGAGGTCGAAGGGTACTCTCGTGATTCCGTCGTCATCGCGGCAATGTTGAGAGCCGAGAGCTTCACGAACATGCGCAAATGGAGCTGGCGTTCGACCGCCGGCTCGACGAACACCTGCTTGCCCGGGCAGTCGGCCTCCTTCTCGACACTGCGCCGATTCTCGCGTGCCGCCTGGTTGTCGATTCGTCAGGTCCGTTCTGGCAGCGCCTTCCGCAGGGAACACCACAGCCGCTCATGATCACGGACGACGGCGGGGCGTACGCCCGGTTCCGCCACAGCGGTCTCGACGCAACGCGAGGCGCGCAAGTCGCGCTGTGCCTGTGGCGCGGCGGAGGAGGAGACCGTCTTCTGATCAAGATCACGCATCAAGTCGGCGATGGCGGCGGGTTGCACATGATCGCCGCGCGCCTGAGCGACATTTACGCGACTCTTCACCGCGAGCCGGAGTACAGACCGCAACCGGCCGGTGAGACGAGCCGGGACGTGATGGAGCTTCTGCCGCGCGTGCCCTGGCCGACGATCCTCTGGACGTTCGTTCGATTCATCGCATCTCGCTGGTTCCCGCAGCGTACGTGCATGCTGCCGCTTCCGGATTCGTCGGTCGGCGCGTGGTGCTTCGTGGAACGACACCTGCCGGCGAGTCGTGTGTCGTTGCTCTCGGCGTACGGCCGGGCGCAGGATGCCACGCTCAACGACATGTTCGTCGCCGCCGCCTACCGCGCGCTCGCATCGCGCGCGACGTGGGACGGCACGTCGTCGCTTCGCATCCTGATCACCGTCGATCTCCGCCGCTATCTCGCGCGCAGCTGCGAGGCCGTGGCCAACCTGTCCGCGATGGATTGCCCCTACCTGGGCCGGACGCTCGGCGGCAGCGTCGACGAGACGATCGCCAACGTTCGGACCGTGATGCATCGACGCAAACAGAACTGGCCAGGGCTTGCGATGGTGTGGTTGACGTACCTCGGGGTGAGGCTCGAGCGACACGGCCGCCATGCTGCTGACCGACGCCATAGGAACTCGCGATTCCGGAAGATCACGCTGTCGAACACGGGTCCCATCGACAAAGCCAGGGTGGCGTTCGCCGGCCGTCCCCCCGTGTCGGCCTGCATCCTTCCTCCGTTTCGAACGCTCCCTGGCCTTCTCATCTGTCTGTCGGGGTACGACGGATCGCTGACGCTGTCGGCGGGAACGTCGGAGAACGGCGAAGCCCTGATCGGCGGCTTTCTTGACGCGATGCTGTCCGAACTGCCGGTCGAACAGTTCGCGCCCGCCTGACAGCAGCATGCGTCTCTGCATCATTGCGCTCGGTACCCGCGGCGATGTTCAGCCGTGCGTGGCGCTCGCGCGCGGCCTCCAACTCGCCGGCCACGACGTCTGTGTGGCGTCCGAACGGTTCTTCGAGCCGTTGATCCGCAGTCGCGGGCTCCGCTATTCGCCGGTCTGCGGGAACGCTCACACTGCCCTGCAATCCGATTCGATGCGCACGTTGCTGGAGGGCAAGAGGACTTCGTTTTTTGCCCGCCTCTTTGCGCGCTACTCACCACCGGATCTGCCGCTCACCAGGGGCTTCCGTCCTCACCCGCATCTGGATCGCCTCACGCACGCCATGTTCGTGCAGCTCACGTGGAGCTTCTTCAGATCCTCGATGAATCGAGCGCGTCGCGAGGTGCTCGGGCTGCCACCGCTGCCGGCCTTCAAACCACACGCGGATCTCGAGCGGAAGCCCTGGCCACGCTTGTGCGCGTACAGCGCGCATGTCTCTCCGCGGCCGCAGGCGGCGGCCGGCGACTGTCACGTGACCGGTTACTGGTTTCAGGACGAAGCGCCTTCCTGGCAGCCGCCTCGTGCGCTCACTGACTTTCTGGCGAGCGGCGCGCCTCCCGTCTATGTTGGTTTCGGGAGCATGGCCAGACGTTCGCCGCAGACCACGACGGAGCTCGTCGTCAACGCGCTCGCGCGCGCCGGGCAGCGCGGCATTCTTGCGACGGGATGGGGCGGATTGACGGGCGCCGCGCGCTCCGACCAGATCCTCCTGGTCGACGATGTGCCGCACGAATGGGTGTTCCCTCGTGTGGCGGCCGTGGTGCACCACGGAGGCTCTGGCACGACTGCCGCTGGTCTTCGTGCCGGACGGCCGACCGTGATCCTGCCGTTCGGCCTTCCGGATCAGCCGTATTGGGGAGACCGCGTTCGCGCGCTCGGCGCCGGCCCGCCGCCCATTCAGCACAAGCATCTGTCGGTAGAGACGCTGGCGGACACGATTCGCATCGCTGTCGGCAACCGGGAGATGCGGCGGCGTGCCGAGGCACTTGGCGAGCGGATTCGGGCTGAAGATGGTGTCGCGCGTGCGGTGGAGGTTCTCGAGACCAGCATCTGCCCACGCGGGCAAACGGTGTCGATATGAAGCTGCGAACGGACTGGAACGAGAAGCTGCGAACCACCAATTGGAACGAGCAGTCGTGGGGCCGGGTCCGCGCCAGACGCGCGCGCTGGGTCGGGCTCTTCAGCCGACTGTACGCCAATGGAATCCTCCGCATCCCGCGGGGGCACTATTACTCGCCCGTGGTATCCGTCAAGGAGATGCAGCGCGAGGCCTCGAGGATATTCGACGGCTCGTTACGCGACCTCCCTGGCATCGATCTGAACGCCGAGGGACAGCTCGCTCTGGTCCGGCAACTCGCCCAGCTCTATCACGAGCAGCCGTTCGGCGAGATGCCGCGCGACGGGCTGCGCTACTTCTTCGACAATCTCTGGTACGGACGCGCCGATGGACTGTTCCTGTTCTGCCTGATTCGACTGTTGCGTCCCTCGCGCATCGTCGAGATCGGATCGGGATTCTCCTCGGCGGTGATGCTGGACACCAACGAGCGGTTCTTCGATGGCCGCATCCGCCTGACGTTCATCGAGCCCGACACCAGACGGCTGCACGCGCTTTTGAAGGACAGCGATCGCGAACGGGTGACGATCGTCGAGCAGCGCATCCAGCATGTGGATCCGTCGGTCGTCGACACCCTGGAAGCGAACGACATCCTGTTCGTCGACTCGTCGCACGTCGTCAAGGCCGGAAGCGATGTCAATCACATCGTGTTCGAGCTGCTGCCGAGGCTCGCGCCTGGCGTCGTCGTCCACTTTCATGACGTCCTGTATCCGTTCGAATACCCGCGGCAGTGGTTCGAGCTCGGCGTGTCGTGGAACGAGCCGTATCTGCTGCGGGCATTTCTCCAGTACAACCCGCGGTTCGTCATCCGGCTCTGGAACGACTTCCTGATGCGCTTTCACGCCGACACGCTGCGGGCGCTGATGCCGCTCTGTGTCGATCGTCCGCCGTTCGGGGTGGGCGGCAGCCTGTGGCTGCAAACGCGGAACGAGGAAGACGCATGCGGCGCGTCAGCCGACCGATGATCTGACGCCGGGCGCGCCGAGCATCAGCAGATTCTGAATCATCAGGTCCGAGAAGCGTCGTGCCGCCGCGGCGCTGAACGCGGCGCGGCAGAAGCGAAAGGTGACGAGGAGGCGACCGCGGAGCGTGCCTGATCCGATCGCAATCGCCGTCGGCATATACACCGGTGGAGATCCCCATGCCTCGGTGATCGCTCCCGCCTCGGCGCCGAAATCGGGCAGATAGCTGTCCATTCGGCCGTAGTAGCTGAGCACGCCCGAGAATCCTCTATCGCCGAGCACGCGGCCGAGCCCCGCGAGCACGACCGGAATCATGTTGTAGAGCAGCGGCGGGAGGCGGAAGAAAAGCGGCAGGCCTCCGCCGCTGTTCTTGAGCCATTGCGTGCGGTTCATCACCGCGGTCATCAGCGTCTCCGGCGTCGCGCGCTGTCGTGGCGTCGTCATGACGCGGCCTCCGAGCGTCAAGTTGCCGACCACCTCGCCGTACCAGGCGAACGGACGGAAGTTCACGGGCATCAGGACGCCGATCACGTTCGCCGGTTCGCCGTGCGCCCGATTCCACTCGTCGATGGTCAACGTGAGCGCCGCCTGCAGCAGGTCGTTCATCGTCGCGTTCGCGCCGTAGCGCTGCGTGTCGAGGTCCCGGCGCTGCTCGTTCGCCAACGCGACGTGAAGGAAACGATAGCCACGCTCGCCGGGAGCACTTTGGCGGCTGACGAAACTTGGTGTTCTCCACGGATTTTTCGGGCGACCGGCCTTCAACGTCTGCGGAGATGTCTCGCGGCCGAATTCCACCTTGAGTGCCCGTGCTTCGAGCGCATCGATCGGCGACACGGGATCGGGACTCCCTGTATAGGCCCGTGCGAAGGAGTAGACGAAGCGCAGCGCTCCGACGCCGTCGGTCATCGTGTGATTGAGACTCAGGAGCAGCGAATCGCCACCGGGCCGCCGGGCGATCAGCACGCGAAGGGCGGGCGCCGTGTCCAGATCGATCAGCTCGCTATAGAAGGCGTCCCGAATCGACGCGAGCGTTGCATCATCGGCGCACGACACCGATCGCACGACGCGGTCCAGGTTGACTTCGCCGATTTCCCACTGTGGCGAACGCAGGCCGGCGCGCCGCGCAACGCGGCGCGCGCGCATCATCGGATGCAGCGCCACGGCCGCGGCCAGCGCCGTTCGCAAGCGGTCCTCGTCGAGCACTCCCGTGAACCGGTATTCCGTGTGGATTGTCGACGGCGTTTCGGGTCGATCCGAGAGGTTCAGAAGCTCTTCGAAGACGCTGAACGGGACGCGAAGAGGAGCGACAGCAGTGACGGGCGTGATGACGGTGGACACAGGCGCTCCCCGCAACGGTCGCGATTCTAGCAGAGAGATGAACCACCCATCGACACGCGTCAAGCTGTTGTACGGCGCCGGCGGCATGTGCGACTCGATCAAGGCCGTCGCATCCGGCCTCTTTCTGCTCTTCCTGTACACCACCGTGCGCGGCCTGCCGGGCCGATTCGTCGGAATCGCCGCCGGCCTCGGGTTGATTTGGGATGCAGTCATCGACCCGTACATCGGAAGCCGGTCGGACAGCACGACGGGACGCTTCGGCCGCCGCCATGGCTGGATGGTCGGCGGCACCATCGGGATGACGATCAGCTTGTTCCTGCTGTTCAGTCCTCCCGGCGCTCTCTCGCAATGGGCGCTGTTCGCGTGGCTGATGGGCACGTCGCTCATCCTGCGGACGAGCCAGTCGGCGTTCACGGTGCCGTACTTCGCGCTCGGCGCCGCGCTCGATCCAGGTTACGACGGCCGAACCGCCGTGTCCGCGTACAGAGCGGCGGGCAGGCAGCTCGGCGCACTCATTGCCTCGGGACCGATGCTCGTACTGTTGTTCGGCTCAGGACTGCAGTCGCCTGGACAACAGACCGCCGCCACCTTTTCGACGATGGCGCTCGTGCTGTCGATGTGCATCGCCGTCTCGGGTGCCGCGGCAACGGCAGGTACGTGGAGGTACCGGCAGCGCGCGGTTCTGCGAGAGGACGCCGTCAGTCGGCGGCGGTGGCGGGCCATTCTCGGGAATCGGGCGTTCGTCGTCTTGACGGCATCCGCTGCACTGTCGTTTTTCTCCACGATCCTCAGCGCCGCGCTTGGCATCTATTTTCTGACCTACTACGCGCAGCTGGATTCTGGGCTTGTCGTGACTGCGTTCGGAACGGCGGCCTACCTCGGCGCCATTGGCGGTGTTGCGGCGTGGACGGCCGTTGCGCGCCGCATCGACAAGCAGCACCTGTGTTGCGGCGGGTTGATGATGAGCGGCGCCTTGTCGCTGGCCACGTTCTGGGTGGCACCGCCCGGCGGCCTCCTCGACGTGATCCGAATCCCGCTGCTCGTGATCGGATCGGCGGCGGCCGGTGCGGCTGGAACCGGCTTGTGGGTGCTTTCTCCATCGATGCTTGCCGACGTGGCAGAGGAGCATGAGCTGCGGGCGGGCGAACGGCGTGACGGCGCGATCTTCGGCGCGTTTTCCGCAGGGCTGCAACTGGCCGCCGGTCTCGGCGTGGCGCTCGCCGGTTTCGCCGTGGACTACTTTGCCGGGGTGGTCCCGGGCACGACGAGGCAGGCGCCCGTC
>QHWQ01000048.1 GCA_003222635.1 Acidobacteriota bacterium
TACATCAGTATCGTTTAGCTGTATCTCATTGCTTTCAGACAGATTACTTACTGGTCCGACGATGATGGTGAACTCGCCGCGAGGAGAGGACAGACACTTCGAGAGCTCGCTGGCCGTGCCTCGGAGGAACTCCTGGTGAACTTTCGTTAGCTCACGGGCCAAAATAATTGGTCGTTCACCAAATAAATCAGCTGATTCGCCCAATGTCGCCTGAATTCGATGCGGGGCCTCGAAGAACGAGAAGGCGTGCGGGATCTTCGCGGCGTCCTGCAGCCACGTGGAACGGGCTTTTGCCCGAGACGGTGGGAAGCCAAGGACGGTGAACGGCACCATTTCAAACCCGGATGCGATAAGCGCCGTCAGCGGAGCGCTCGCCCCCGGAATCGGGTCCACGATGATCTTCCGGTCGATCGCCGCCTGCACCAGTTCGAGCCCCGGATCTGAGACGCCCGGCGTCCCCGCGTCGGTGACGATGGCGACCCTCTCGCCTGCTTCGAGCCGGCTGATGAGCTGGGGCACGCGCGATCGCGTGTTGTGCTCGTGGAAGCTGAGCGTCGGCGTCGAAATCCCGTGATGACTCAGCAGTCGCGCGGTTCGGCGCGTGTCCTCGGCCGCGATGACATCGACTTCGCGGAGCACGCGCAAGGCGCGGAGGGTGATGTCTTCGAGATTGCCGATTGGGGTCGCGACCACGTACAACGTGCCGGACATCGGGAAGGACAGTTAGTTATTGTACCATTGTGGGATGTGCGCTCATCGAGTCGAGCAGCAGAGCGCCGCCATGATCATCAATGTACCCATCGGAGCCCTTCCCGCATTTTGTCGACGACTACCTCGCGTATCTCTACGAGGTCGGTCCGACTCTGGCGACGCTCGACGGGAACCATCTCCACGATGACCTTCTCGAGGATCTGAGCCGGCCGGCGGTTGACGCCCACGTGCGGGCGCTCTCCGGGTTCGGCCGCCGTCTCCACCAGATCGATTCCGCGTCGCTGCCGTCCATCGAACGGATCGAACACCCGATCGTCGCCTCGAACATCGAGGCGCGGATGTTCGAGTACGAAGAGGTGCGCACGTGGGAGCGCAACCCGCAGTTGTACGCGGACCTCGTCGGGACGAGCCTTGCCGCCCAGGCGCTCTTCGCGTACGCGCCCGAAGCCGACCGCGCCCGCCGCATTGTCTCCAAGCTCCGGCAGGTGCCGCGGCTGGTACAGGCCGCGCGCGACAACATCAAAGAGACACCGGGCATTTTCGTGAAGATGGGGCTCGAGAGCTGGCGCGGCATCCTGAAGTTCATCGACGCCGATCTGCCGCGCGCCTTCGCCTCGCTCGACGACCTGCACATCCTCGGCGATCTCGCGGACACGTCCGCCGAGGCCTCCACCGCCGTCAAGGGCTACACCGACTATCTCGAGAACGACCTTGCGCCGCGCGCCAAAGCGTCGTTTCGTCTGGGACGCGAGAAGTTCGAGAAGAAGCTCCGGCTCGACGAGGGGATCACGTTCACGGCCGATCGACTGTTGTCGATCGCTTTGCGCGAGCTGCACGAGGTTCAGGAGGAATTCCGTGCGGTCGTCGGCAAGCTTCACGGCGGCGATATCCAGGCCGCATGGCGCGCCGCCACGGACAAACATCCGGCCCCGGGCGAGGTCGTGAAGGCGGCGCAGGAGCAGGTCAAGGAGCTCGAGCAGTTTCTCCGGCGCCAGGCAATCGTCACGCTGCCGGAATCGGAACCGATCGTGGTTGCGCCGACGCCGGAGTTCTACCGCTGGACGTTTGCGTCGATGTGGACGCCGGGCGCGTTCGAAGCGAAACCGAGCCGCGCGTATTACTACCTCACTGACGTCGATAGCAGCTGGCCGCCGGAACGGCAGGAAGAGCAGCTGCGCTACTTTGCCTATCCGATCCTGTGGCACATCTCGATTCACGAGGTGTATCCGGGCCACTTCCTGCACTTCCAGCATCTGCGGCAGGTCGAGTCGAAGGTTCGCAAGTCGGCCTTCTTCGGACCGGCGTCGTTTGTCGAAGGGTGGGCGCACTACTGCGAGCAGATGATGGTCGAGGCCGGCTTCCGGCGGAACGAGCCGGACTTCAAGCTGGGGCAACTCGCGGAAGCGCTGGTGCGCCTCGCGCGCTTCGTCGTCTGCATTCGCCTCCACTGCGAGGACATGTCGGTGGAGCAGGGGATGCGCTTTTTCCGTGACGAGGCGTTTCTCGAGGAAGGCACCGCGCGGCGCGAAGCCGAGCGCGGCACCTTCGATCCGACCTATCTCGTGTACTCGCTCGGCAAGCTGATGATGTTGAAGCTGCGCCACGACTACAAGGAGCAGCAGGAGCATCAGGGCCACAAGTACTCGCTTCGCGCGTTTCACGATGCGGTGCTCGGGCAGGGGTGCGCGCCGTTCCCCGCGATGCGGCGGCTGCTGCTGACCGACGGCGTGGACGTGGACGCGGTGCTGGAGTAAGTAACGTGCCGTTATACGAATACGAATGCGACGCGTGCGGCCGCCGCTTCGAGGTCATTCAGAAGTATTCAGACGCGCCGGTCGAAGTCTGCAGGGAATGCGGCAAGGGCCCGGTGCGCCGGCTCCTCTCGTCGCCGGCGATTCAGTTCAAGGGATCCGGCTGGTACATCACGGACTACGCGAAGAAGGGCACGACCGACGCGACCACCCCGGCGGCGAAGACCGATACCGCCAAGACGGAAAGCAAAGAAACCAAGACCGAGACGAAGACCGAAAGCCGCGCTACCGACTCGAAGTCGAAAGAGTAGGGAGCGACTCGAGATATTTGCGGAACGGTTCGGCGAGGTCGGGCCGCTTCAGCGCGAAGTACACCAGCGCCTTGAGGAAACCGAGCTTGTTTCCCGTGTCGTGGCGCACCCCGTCGATTTCATACGCATAGATCGGCCGTGACCGGAGGAGATGCCGCAGCCCGTTGGTGAGCTGAATCTCGCCGGTCCGATCGCTGGTCGTCGCCCGCAGCGAATCGAAGATATCGGGCGTCAGGATGTAGCGGCCGATGATCGCGAGATTGGACGGCGCATCCTCGCGCCGCGGCTTCTCGACCAGATCCGCGATCCGGTGCACGCCGCGACCGAGATTGCCGGCGGATTCGTCCACCTTCACCACGCCGTAGCTCGAGATATCCTCGTGAGGCACGCGTTCCACCGCGAGCACCGGTCCATCGACCCGGGCAAACACATCGATCATCTGTTTGAGCGCCGGCGGATTGGCGTCGATGACGTCGTCGCCGAGGATGACCGCGAAGGGCTCGTTGCCAACCAGGTTCTGCGTGACGAGCACCGCGTGGCCGAGGCCGAGCGGCTCGCCCTGGCGCACGTACGAGACGTTGATCAGCCGCGTGATCTTCCGGATTTCCTCGAGCAGCGCCGTCTTGCCGCGCTGTTCCAGGTAGCTTTCGAGCTCCACCGCCACGTCGAAGTGATCCTCGATGGCGTTCTTTCCCCGCCCGGTGACGATGACGATGTTGTCGACGCCGGATTGGACGGCCTCCTCGACGCCGTACTGAATGACCGGCTTGTCGACCAGGACGAGCATCTCTTTCGGCTGCGCTTTGGTCGCGGGAAGGAATCGGGTGCCGAGGCCAGCCGCGGGGAAGACCGCCTTGCGGATCGTGCCGCTCATGGCGCCCATCGTATACGATCGACGCGCCCGACATGATCGATCCCGCCTACCTGAAAGACAACCTCGAAGCCGTTCGCACCGCGCTGGCCAACCGCGGCATGGATCTGACCCGCGAGCTGGAGGAGATCGCCGCGCTCGAGGCGCGGCGCCGCCGCCTGATTCCCGAGCTCGAAGGGTTGAAGCGCGAACAGAACACCGCCGCCGACGAGGTCGCGAAGGCGAAGCGCCGCGGCGAGGACACGGCGAAGATTCAGGAGGCGAATCGTCAGCGGTCGGCGCAGATCAAGCAGATGACGGTGGAGCTCGATCTGCTCGAGCAGCGCAGGAATCATGCGCTGCTGGTCATCCCGAACCTGCCGCATGCGGACGTGCCGGTGGGGAAGAGCGCGGAGGACAACACGGAAGTCCGCCGCGTCGGCACGCCGCGCGACTTCGCGTTCATGCCGCAGGCGCATTGGGATCTCGGGCCGGCGCTCGGCATCATCGACTTCGAGCGCGGCACCAAAATCGCGGGCGCGCGCTTCACGGTGCTGGTGGGCGCGGGCGCGCGCCTCGCGCGCGCGTTGATCAACTTCATGCTCGACCTGCACACCAAGCAGCACGGCTACACCGAGGTCGAGCCGCCGTTTCTCGCCAACACCGCCACGCTGACCGGCACGGGCAATCTGCCGAAGTTCGAAGCGGATCTGTTCAAGATCGCCGGCGAATGGGATTTGTATCTCGTGCCGACCGCCGAAGTGCCGCTGACGAACATGCATCGCGGCGAACTTCTCGACGGCAAGCAGCTGCCGATTCGCTACACGGCGTA
>QHWQ01000332.1 GCA_003222635.1 Acidobacteriota bacterium
CACGGGTTCGGCGATCAGTACCGCGCGCAGGACTTCCATTTCCCCGGCGCCGGCACCGTGAAGATCAGCTTCACGCCGGAAGACGGCGGCGCGCCGATCGAGCGCGAGGTGATCAAGACGAAGGGCGGCGGCGTCGCGCTGGGGATGTTCAACCTCGACTCGTCGATCGAGGGGTTCGCGCGCGCCTGCTTCAACTACGCGCTCGGCCGCAACTACCCGATGTATCTCTCCACGAAGAACACCATCCTCAAGGTCTACGACGGCACGTTCAAGAACACGTTCCAGCGCATCTTCGAGAGCGACTTCAAGTCGCCGTTCGAGGCGAAGGGGCTGACCTACGAGCACCGGCTCATCGACGACATGGTGGCGGCGAGCCTGAAGTGGAGCGGCGGGTACCTCTGGGCGTGCAAGAACTACGACGGCGACGTGCAGTCGGATACGGTGGCGCAGGGCTACGGCTCGCTCGGCCTGATGACGTCGGTGCTGATGTCGCCCGACGGCACAGCGGTCGAAGCGGAGGCGGCGCACGGCACGGTGACGCGCCACTACCGCCTGTATCAGCAGGGGAAGCCGACGTCCACCAATCCGATCGCGTCGATCTACGCATGGACGCGCGGCCTGCAGTACCGCGGCAAATTCGACGACACACCGGAAGTCGTGAAGTTCGCCGAGACGCTCGAGCAGGTGTGCGTGGACGTCGTCGAATCCGGCAGGATGACGAAGGATCTGGCGATCCTGATTCGCGCGGATCACCCGTTCTTGACGACCGACGATTTCATGTCGGCGATCGACACGGAGCTGAAACAGAGAATGGGCGGGTAGCGGCGTGCCGTTCTCCGCGCTGGGCCTTCATCCGGACCTGCTCAAGGGTATCCGCGAGCTCGGGTTCATTCGTCCGACGCCGATTCAGGAGGAGGCGATTCCGCCCGCCCTGCAGGGACGCGATCTGCTCGCGTGCGCGCAAACGGGCAGCGGCAAGACGGCGGCGTTCCTGCTGCCGATCCTTCACCGCCTCATTGGACGGCCGCGCCGCATCACGCGCGCGCTGGTGCTCACGCCGACGCGGGAGCTCGCGGCGCAGATCCTCGAAGACTTCAATGCGCTTGCCGTTCACACCGCGCTCACCGGGGCAGCCGTTTACGGCGGGGTGGGGATGGGCCCGCAGGAGCACGCGTTCCGCACTGGCGTCGACCTGATCGTCGCGACGCCTGGCCGGCTGCTCGATCACATGCGCGCGCCCTACGCAAAGCTCGATGCACTCGAGTACCTCGTGCTCGACGAAGCGGACCGGATGCTCGACATGGGCTTCCTGCCCGACATCCGGCGCATCCTCCGCCACATCCCCTCTCAGCGTCAGACACTGTTCTTCAGCGCCACGATGCCCGCGCCCATCGCGACTCTGGCGTCGGAGATGTTGAAGAAGGCTGTGACGATCAGCCTGCAGCGGAAGGCGGCGCCAGCGGCCGGCATTACGCAGGCGGCCTATCCGGTCTCGCAGGATCTGAAGGCGGCGCTGCTGCTCGAATTGCTCCGTCGCCAGATCCTCGGGCAGGCGCTCGTCTTCACCCGCACGAAGCATCGTGCGAACAGGCTGGCGGACTTTCTGGCGCAGCAGGGCGTCAGAGCGGAGCGCATCCACGGCAACCGGTCGCAGAACCAGCGGACGCAGGCGCTCGCGGGGTTCAAGAACGGCCGGTATCCGGTCCTCGTGGCGACCGACATCGCCGCGCGCGGCATCGATGTCGAAGCGCTCAGTCATGTCGTTAACTTCGACGTGCCCGCGGAGCCAGACAGCTACATCCATCGTGTCGGCCGGACCGGCCGCGCGGAGATGACGGGCGAGGCATTCACGTTCGTCGCGCCGCAGGAGGAGGGCGACTGGCGCGCCATCGAGCGCGCGATCGGCCGTTCGCTGCCGCGCGTCACGCTGCCAGACTTCAACTACCAGGCCCGCGCGGCCAGGCCGCTCGAGGTTCCTCACGCGCAGCGCATCGCGGAGATCCGCGCTCGCAAGGCCGAGGAGCGCGCACGCGCCAGGAAAAACGCGGCGCGCAGCGACGGCGCGTCGCCGCGCGCCGCGCACGCGCCGCGTTCGGCGCACGCGGGGCCTCCGCGAGGCGGCCGCTTTCGACCGCGTACTGGCCGCCGTCGGCCGTGATCTCTGCCGGTGGTGCTGTTCACTCGGGAACAGCGACGGTCGGCCACAACTCGTACAATTGCAGTATGCAGCCTGTACGTACGACCGATCTGATGATGCCTTCCTCCGGCCTGATGATTCCCGGCGAGTGGGAGCGCAAGACGCCGACCCGCCGGCAGCCTGGCTCGATGGGCGGGCCCGCGTCGGGATCGGATGTCGGTGGCGTTCCGAGTGTGCTGATGGATGCCGTGACGATTTCCGAACATCAGCGTGAAGGCGGGGGTGCGCCGTCGACCCGGAAGGTGCGGTGATGCGGCGCGAGACGTACACGCCGCAGCCCGTCGAGGGCGACTACATCCTCAGGTGCACGGGCATCAGCTGGAGCATTCTGCGCAGCACGGGCCACGAAAGCGCGATGAGCATCTCGACGCAGGACAAGGATCGGAAAGCCGCCCTGGCGCGCATCCGCTCGCTCACCGAAACGGACCACGCCGATGGCTGGGAAGCTGCCGGCGACGGCCTGTTCCGGCAGATCACGCGTTTCAGGCACCATGCTTAGCCCCGAGGGACGACTATGAGGCGATTTCGGAAATGAGCGCTTCGGCCGTCAACAGGAGCGACGCCTCCGACGCGGCGTTCTGCAACGCGCCGCGCACGACCTTGGCGACGAGCTCGATACCCTCGCCGCGCGAGCGGCTGGCCGGCCCGAATCGAGGGATGAACTCGTGACGTGCGTGAGTTCAGGCTGTTGGTTGTCCTTGTTCGCCTGCTCCCTGCGGCATACACTGCGTGTGCACTGCTTTCCTGACCGCTGACCTCCGCACGTCCTTCCGACAGTCAGCCCTCATCAAAGCCCATGTGAAAGTCGGGCTTCATGACCAATGTTCGGACGGCCTGGATCGTTGCCGCTTGCTGGGTTGCCGTCACCCTCGCGGTGTTCCTGCTGGTTGACGCGTCGTCGGCCCGAAGCTGGGTCTATCTGGCGGCCGTTGCGCTGTTGCCTCCCGTCGCCCTGATCCGTTTGTGGCCGACACCGTCGCCGCAGACCGTCGATGACATCATCCACGGCCGCGAGAGGCAATCATGACGATCGACGCCCGTGACGCGGCCGCCCAGACGCGCTGGGAGCACTGGGCGGGGCGGTACGAACGGAGCGGCCGGCGGCGCGCCCGTTATGCGCGTGTCGCCACGGCGTTGATCTTTGCCGCGATCGTCGCGAACCTCGTGCTGCAGCTGTTCCTGAGGCGCGTATGACCTGCCCGCTGGCGACGTCCACTGAATTCGAGACGCAACGCAGGCGTTAGAGCCGCTCCGCGACGAGCGGCCTGGGACGGAGCGGCGCGAGGAGCGCGCGATGTCCCTCGCGGCGCGAGCTTCGCGATCGATTCGTTTCTCCCCTCGTCGGGAACGAGTACGGCATCGAGCAGGCGGACGCGAAATACCGCGCCCTTCTCATGGTATCTTCGCCCTCATGAGGACGAAGCAGACTTCGCGCCGGAAATTGCTGAAGACGGGTCTCGCGCTGGCGGGGCTCGGACTCGTCTCCGTCCCGGAATGGGTGCTGCCCGCGCTCGCCGAGGGTGAAACCGTGGTCCCGTTTCTGGACTTCCCGGAACGGGTCGTCACGAATCCCGCGGTGGATCGGCGCATCATCGATATCCGGACCATCAACGGTCCGTTCACGCCGAAGGACGAGTGGTTCACCACGCAGCATTACGGCCATCCGAAAGTGGATGCCGCCACGCACCAGTTGAAGGTGTCTGGCCTCGTCGACCGGCCGCTGACGCTGTCGATCGACGATCTGCGCAAGATCGGCAGCAAGGAACTGGTGGCGGGGTTCGAATGCTCCGGCAACCGCGGTCCGCTGCAGGGGCTCTCGAGCAACGCGCGCTGGACCGGCGTGCCGCTGAAGGACCTGCTCGACAAGGCGGGCGTCAAGGCGAGCGCGCGCGAGTTCGTCTTCTTCGGCGCCGATCGCGGCGAGGAAGAAGTCGAGTGGCGCAACGACAAGTTCAAAGTGCAGCAGCAGTTCGGCCGCGCGCTGACGCGCGAGAAGGCGCTGTCATCCGAGCCGATGCTCGTCTGGGCGCTCAACGGCGATCCGCTCACGCTGCATCAGGGGATGCCGCTGCGCCTGCTCGTGCCGGGCTGGTACGGCGTGAACAACGTGAAGTGGCTGTCCGAGATTCACGTCCAGGAAGACGCCTACCTCGGGAAGTTCCAGGCGCGCTGGTACCGCACGCTCAAGGGCGAGATGATCGACGGTGAGATGAAGTGGGTCGAGACCGCGATCACCCACATGCAGCTGAAGTCGTACATCGCGCGCATCACGAGCGACGGCTCGCGCTACAAGGTGACGGGGGTCGTCCTCAACGACGGCACGCCGATCAAGACGGTCGAAGTGCGCGTGGACGATGGGCCGTGGCAGGCCGCCACGATGGATCCGTCGACGCGCGAGAAGTACGGATGGAAGCTGTTCACGTATACCGTCAACAGCCTCGCACCCGGCGACCACACGCTGGTGTCGCGCGCCATCGACGCGACTGGAAAGACTCAGCCGACCGCGCAGGAGCTCGAGAACAAGAAGTCGTTCCTCGAGGACAACTCGCAGACAGTCAGGAAGATCAAAGTGTAAAAGTGGAAAAGTTGAAAAGTGGAAAAGTAACTTACTTCTTCCACTTTTCCACTTCTTCCACTTTTCCACTTAGTACGAGAATCCGCACTCCCGGTTCGGATACACCTTCACGTCGTGCTGCATCAGCGCGCTCGTGTTGCCGTTGCGATCCTGCACCTGCAGCGTGACGGTCATGTTCAGGTAGCGTTCCCCATTCGGTCCGTCGCCGCCCGTTGCCGTATCCAGGAACGCGCACTTCGTCGAGATCTGCGGATGGCTGTTGGAGGCCTGGCTCGTATGTCCCAGCGTCGCTGTCCCCATCCGATAGGTCCAGATCCACGAGGTGACGAATCCCGTCGATGACGATCCGTCGAGGAAGCAGTCGAAGTCCTGCGCGCCCGATTCGACAACGCAGGCGCCGAGGCCGCGCGACTGCGAGCGCACGTTGAACGAGGGAACGACCGGCGGCGGCATGACCGTGACGATGGCTGCCATCGACGCCCCCGCGTACGACGCGGTGATGCGTACTGTGGTCGAGGTCTCGACGGTGGCGGTGTCGACGAGGAAACTCGCGCTGCGCGAGCCTGCCGCGACGGTGACGGAGGCCGGCACCTTCACGGCCGTCGGGTTGTCGCTCGTCAGCGTGACGAGCGCGCCGCCGTCAGGCGCGGACGAGGCCAGCGTGACGGTTGCCTGAGGCTGGCTCTGTCCCTGCACCGTTTGCGGCGTCACGGACAGCGAGCTGCCGTTGGGCGCGGGAGCGGGCGACGGTGATGGCGAAGGTGACGGCGTGGGCGAAGGTGATGGTGTTTGCGACGGAGATGTGGGCGTGGAGGAGCCGCCGCCGCACTGCGCAAGGGCAAGCGTCAGCACTCCGAGCGCGAGCGTTCGAAGCAGGCCGTTAGGAGTCATGCTGTCTGCGTGAGCAGAGCTGGTTCCGCTATGCAGTGGCGCGCCGCGGAATGCACCGGCGCGTAATCTGCCCGCGATGCAAAATGCAAAATTCACAATGCACATGCGATTTGCGTACATGAAAACGGGGCGAGCCCTTATGGCTCGCCCCTCAGCGAGTACGACGTGCTCGACGGCTTCAGTACGAGAAGCCGCACTCGTGATTCGGGTACACCTTCACCGCCTGCTGCACGCTATTGCTGCGGACTCCGTCCGCGGTCTGCACCTGCAGCGTTACGGTCATGTTCAGATATTTCTCGCCGTTGGGGCCGTCGCCGCCGGTTGCGGTTTGGAGAAACGCGCACTTCGTTGAAATCACCGCATGGCTGCCGGCATCGTGGCTGGTGTGTCCGAGCGTGTTCGTTCCCATCGTATAGGTCCACATCCACGACGAGATGGAGCCGGTCGACGAAGACCCGTCGAGCACGCAGTCGAATTCCGATGCCTCCGATTCGATCACGCACGCGCCAACGCCGCGCGCGGGCGAGCGCACGACAAACGCGGCGTTGCCCGAGGGCGCCGTCACGGTCAGCGTGGCAGACATCGACTCGCTGCCGTACACGGCAGTGATGACGACGCTCTCCGCTGCGGATACGGTGGACGTGTCGACGAGAAACGTCGCCGTGCGTGCTCCGGCAGCGACCGTGACCGTCGCGGGAACTCTCGCGACTCTCTCATTGTTGCTGCCGAGCTGCACGGTCGCGCCGCCCGCAGGCGCGGAGGCCGCCAGCGTCACGGTTCCCTGTGGCTGGGTCTGTCCTTGAACGCTCCGCGGAGTAATGGCCAGTGAACCGGTCCCCGTGCTTGGCGCGGGAGTCGGTGCGGGCGATGGAGCCGGTGACGGAGCTGGTGCCGGAGACGGAGACGGCGTCGGCGCCGGCGCAGACGCCGTCACGCTGGGCGATGTCGGCGTGGAGCCACCGCCGCATTGTGCGGAGGTGAGCGTGACCACGCCAAGTGCGAATGCGATGAGCAAGCGGTTTGTTGTCATGCCGCCTGATCACAGCAGAGTCGGTTCCGCTATGCAGGGGAACGCGACGGCAGGCAGGCGCGTGAAATCTGCCTGCGATGCAAAATGCAAAATTCAAGATGCAAACACACTCCTAGTTGGTGCCGCTCGCCGGAAGCTCCAGCACGTCGTGCTGTGCGACGTGCACTTCCACCGTGCGGTCCTGTCCCGCGCCCGCCGCAGCCGACGTGATCATCCCGCTCACCAGGTGAAACTTGTTGCCGATCATCGCGCCCGCGACGCCGTGGCGCGGCATCGGCATCGACGGCAGAATCGACCACGAATTGGTTGCCGGGTCGAACGCCTCGACCGCGCGGAACGCCCCCACCAGCGAGTTGGTCGCCACCTCGCCGCCCGCGACGTAGATCTTCCCGGCATAGGTTGCCCAGCCGCCGCCGCTGCGCGCGGTCGGCATCTTCGTCAGCTGCGGTCCCCACGTGTTGGTCGCCGGGTCGTACTGCTCCACGATGTCGGTGTTCTGCGAGGCGGCGACGAACGCGTGGCCGACGCGTCCGCCGATGATGTAGATCTTCCCGTTCACCGTCCCCGAGAACATGTGATTGCGCGGCAGCGCCATCGGGGCGCCGGCCGACCAGCTGTTGCTCGCGATGTCGTAGACATCGTTCCGCACCAGGTTGTTCGCCGTCGTCGCGCCGCTGATGGCGACGTCCTTCGATCCTTCAGCAGTGGTCGCGCCGCCCATGACGTACACCTTGCCGTTGACGAGATTCGCGGCGGCGGAGCCGCGCTTGATCGGCATCGGCGCGAGATTGCGCCACTGGTCGGTGGCCGGGTCGTATGACCACGCGTTGTCGATCGGCTCCCAGCCGCCCTGCGGTCCGGTCATCGGCGCGACGAAGCCGCCGAACACGTAGATCTTTCCCTGATACTCGACCATCGCCTGGTGATGCGCGGGACGCGGCATCGGCGCCTTCTTCGTCCACTTGTCCGCGGCGGCGTCGTACTCGTAGTTCTTGCCGCGCGCGGTGCCGAAGCCGCCGAGGACGTACATCTTGCCGTTCGCGGCGATGCCGTACAGCTCCTCGTCCGGCTCGGGAAAGGGCGCCGCCTTCGTCCAGCGAAGGCCCTGCGTGAACGCGGCGGCGGAACAGAGCAGCAGGAGCGACGCCGTGGCCAGCGTGGCGCGGGATCTATGCATCATGGCTTCCTCGCTTCAATAACGCCTCTATCGAGGCTGATGGTGGCAACCGGCTTCCACTGTTGCCTCGGCACGAAATCCGCCGAGGACCAATCGAATCTCCACGTATCGGCAAACACCTCGACCTGCCGGACGGCCTCGCCGAACTCGGCGGCGTGCCGGCGAGCGGCGTCGCGGACGAGCGCGGCATCGCCATCGGTCACCGGCTCGCCGCGTGCGATCTTCCGTACGATCTCCGTCAGCACCTGGTCGCCATCGAGCCGCTCTATCCTCGTCCGCAGCGCGGCGTCCACCTGTGGCGCGTCGAAGCGAATGATCGGTGGCGGCTGGAAGACCTGTTCCTGTTGTGCGATGGCCTCCGCTCTGCTCGCGAGGTAGACGTTCGAATACATCGGAAAATCGGAGAACGCAAATCCGTACGACGTCCGCAGCAGCGAGGCGGCGGGTTGCTGCAGCACCGCGGCGAACATCACCAGGCCGACCGCCCATGCCAGGCGCCGTTCTGTCGTCGCCGGGGCGTCGGACGTGCCGCGCCGCAGCCTCGATGCGATCGCCTCCCACGGCACGAAGGCCGGCAGCAGCATCCACCACAGACTCCACCACACACCTTGCAGTACGTAAAAGGACACGTGCAGGCCCAGCGCGACGAGCCCGGCGGCCAGCACGACGGCCGTCGTCGGCCAAATCGCGGCGAGAACAACCGCGGATTCCCCGGCGATGGCCAGCCCCGAGAACAGCACGGATAGTACGTCACTTCTGATGATGTAGCGGTTCCAGGCGACCGGCGCCTTGTGACCGTCCACCAGGAGGATGTATCTGACGGCGCCGCCGGTCACCCAGCGCGGCCCGACGTCGTCCATCTTCGCGAATGCCGCCGCGGCGTACGCCAGGCCCAGCATCAGCATGGGGATCCACATTGCGAGGCCGTACGCGCGCGATCGTTCTGGAGGTGGCCAGCCGACGCGTCTGAGGATTGCCGCGTCGACGCTGAGCCCCGCGCCCCATGGCACGACGACCATCAGCCACAGCGTCTTGAGCGGCAGCGCCACCGCGTGATCGGTGGTGTTGCCAAGGTGTGCGCGGGTGAATGCGATGACAAACGCGGCGAAGCTGACGCGCGCCGCAACTCCCGCCGCAAACAGCGCCAGCAGGAGGAAGCAGAGAGGACGGAACGATGGATCGATCGTTCTGACCACGAGCGCGAGGCTGGCGGCGAAGGCCATGCGGAAGAGGCCGAGCGCGGAGGCGGACACGATCGGGACGCGCTGGACGAGCCACGCGCGCCCCGGCTTCGAGCTCGCCAGCGCAATCAACAGGCTGATCGCATAGGCGGGAATCACGCCGGTGTCGCGGACGATCCGATCGAACGGCTTGTCAAACCCAACGCGATCGTCGTACACCCACGCCGCCGCCGAGGCGAGCGCCGTCGCGATCAATGCGACCAGCGCTGCCCGGCGTGGAAAGCGCGCGTCCATCGACTTGCTGCGGCTTATCTGGTCCCGGGCGCGGCGGCGCTACAGAAAAAGTTCTCCGCCTGGTCGATGCTGCCGGTTCCCTTGTACTGCGCAATCTGTGGATACGGGCAGAGCGGGCGCGTGCGATCCACTTTGCCGTTGGTGGAGTGCGTCGCCAGGATGGAGGCCGGCGCCTTCCCCTGCTCGCGCCACTGCTCGAGCGCGGTGAGCGCGTCGAAAGCGTTCGGCCCCTCGCCGCCGCCGCAGTGGCCCATGCCAGGCGCGAAGAAGAGCCGGATCGAATCGTCGACGGTCTTCTGCCCGATGGTCTTCACGACGCGGTCGTAATACATCAGCGGCGACCGGGGCGAGACGTTCGGGTCGGCCCATCCCTGATAGATCAGGAGCTTCCCGCCGCGCGAGGCGAACGGCTCGAGGTTGGGATCGTTCGGGCTGAGCGCCGTGTTATCCAGCTTGTGAATGCGATCGTAGTCGCGGGCAAGATCGAATGTCTTCGGATCCCAGTTCGGATCCTGCAGCAGGATGTACTTGAAGACGTCGTAGCCGACGTCGAGCGGCTCGCTGCCGCCGGTCACCGCCGTCCACTGCGGCTCGCTGCCCGGCTCGAAGCCGGGAAAGATCACTTCGCCGGTCTTCGGGTTCTTGAAACCCGCGTACAGCTTGCGCACGGCTTCGACTTGCGGCGCCGTGAGGCACGACTGATCTGCCGGGTCCGGAAGGACCCGGCCCTCACTACATTGGATCACCTTCGGATCGAAATGGCAGCTCAGGACGTCTTCGATCAGCCCATCCTTCAACCCGTCGAGCGCGTCGCACGCCTCGAGCGCCGCGCGATGGATGGCGGGGTACTTCGTCGTCGGGATGACGCTGTCCGGCGTTTCGTGCGTCGCCTTCCACTTCATCATGAAGCCGAACGCTTCGTTGCCGCGGTCGTACGCGGGCGCGCCCGCGAGGATGGCGTCGAAGTCGGCGGGGTAGCGCTGCGCTTCCTGGAACGCCATGCGGCCGCCGCCCGAGCAGCCGGTGAAGTACGACAGCTTCGGCCCGACGCCGTAGAAACTGGCGATCGCCTGCTTGCTGTAGACGGCGGTGAGATGCTCCGAGCGATAGCCCCAATCGATGATCTTTTCCGGATGGCCCGCGGCCCACTGCGCTCCAGTGCCGGTATGACCCGTATCCGTGGATGCGGCGGCGTAGCCGCGCTCGAGCGCGTCTTTCAGCGCGCCGTACTGGATCGATCCGGCGAACGCACCATTGCCCACCTGCTGGAACTTGCCGTTCCAGCCGGTCATCGGCATCCACACCTCGGTCTTGATGTCGGAATCGGACGAGGGTTTCAGCGTGAGCTGCACGCGGCAGTACGCGGGCAGTCCGTCCGCGGCGGCCACGACGGTCGCGGAGGTGATCGTCGTGTCCGGAACTTTCAGCGTCGCGGCCACGCGCGCGCAGTCCTGCGCGGAAGCGAGCGCCGGAAGAAAGACGAGAACGACCGCGCTACTTAGTGCTTTGAACATCGCTTCTCGCAGCTCCACAGACGAAGTTGGCAGCGTCATCGATGCTGCCGTTCCCCTTGTACCTGGCGACCTGCGGGAACGGGCAGAGCGGACGGCTGCGATCGACCTTGCCGTTGGTCGAGTGCGTCGCCAGGATTGAGGTGGGCGCCTTCCCCTGCTCGCGCCACTGCTCGAGCGAGGCGAGCGCGTCGAACACGTTCGGTCCCTCGCCGCCGCCGCAGTGCGCCATGCCGGGCGCGAAGAACAGGCGGACCGAGTCGTCCACCTGCTTCTGTCCGATCGTCCTGGCGACGTTGTTGTAGTAGTCGACCGTCGACTGAGGCGCCACGTTCTGATCGGCCCACCCCTGGTAAATCAGGAGCTTGCCTCCGCGTGCGACGAATGCCTCGAGGTCGGGCGAGGTCGGACTCAAATCCAGGCTGTCGACCTTGTGCACCGCGTCGTAGTCGCGCGCGAGATCGAACTTGCGGAAGTCCCACTTCGGATCCTTGAAGACGACGAACTTGAAGAGATCGGCGCCGACGGCGAGCGGTTCCGGGCCGCCCGCCGGGCCGCCCCAGCTCAACTCGCTGCCGGGCTCGAGGCGCGGAAAGATCCGTTCGCCCGTTTTGGGATTCGTCACACCCGCATACAGCTTCCGCGCGGCCTCGACCTGCGGTGCCGTCAGACAATTTGCCGGGTCCGAGAGGACCCGGCTTCCTCCACATTGGAGTACGGCTGGATCGACGTGGCAGCTCAGAGGCTCGCTGATCAGGCCGTCCTTCAGTCCGTCCTGCGCGTCGCATGCGTCGAGCGCGGCGCGATGAAGCACGGCGTACTTCGCGGGCGGAATGAAGCTGGCGGGATTGTCGAGCGTCGCTTTCGCGTTCATCAGCATCCACACGCTCTGATTCACGCGGTTGTAGCCGGGCGCGCCCGCGAGGATGGCGTCGAAGTCGGCAGGAAAGCGCTGCGCCTCCTGGAATGCCATGCGCCCCCCGCCGGAGCAACCGTTGAAGTAGGACAGCTTCGGCGCCATGCCGTAGAAGTTCGTGATCGTCGACTTGCTCTGCGCCGCGGTCTCGTGCACCGCACGGTAGCCGAAGTCTTTCAGCTTCTCCGGGTGACCCATCGCGAAGCTCGCATCGGTGCCCGTATGGCCGGCATCGGTTGAGGCCGTCGCGTAGCCGCGCCGCAACCCTTCGGCGAGCGCGCCGTACTGAATCGATCCTGCCCATGCGCCGTTGCCGACCTGCTGAAACTTGCCGTTCCAATTGTTCAGCGGCAGCCAGAGCTCGCTCTTGATGTCCGAGTCGGAGGATGGCGTGAGCGTGAGCTGCACGCGGCAGAAGGGCGGAAGATTCTTCTGCTCCATGAACGTGCCGCTCGTGACGGCCTCCGCGGACGTCACCTTCGCATTGGTCAGCTTCAGCGACGCCGCCAGCTGCTCGCAGGTCGCCGCATCCGCCAGGGCCGGCGCCAGGAACAGGCACGAGACGAACGCCATGGTTTTCATGGTGCAGAGTCTATGATGGGTCTCGCATGATGCGCATCCATTGTTTTGTCCTTGCTCTGCTGGTCGCGGTGCCCGTTTGTGCCCAGTCGACGGCCGAGATCGACGCGTACTACCCGGACCTGCAGACGCTCTATCAGGACCTGCATCGCAACCCCGAGCTCGCGTTTCAGGAAGTGCAGACGGCCGCCAAGCTCGCCGCGCGGCTGAAGGCGTACGGCTACGAGGTGACCACCGGCGTCGGCCGCACCGGCATTGTCGGGTTGTTGAAGAACGGCGCGGGACCCACGGTGATGCTGCGCACCGAGCTCGATGCGCTGCCCGTCGCGGAGAAGACGGGCGCGCCCTTCGCGAGCACGGTCGTGACGAAAAATCTCGCGGGCGCGACGGTGCCGGTGATGCACGCGTGCGGCCACGACCTGCACATGACCGCGGTGGACGGCACCGCGCGATGGATGGCGGAGCATCGCGCGCAGTGGCACGGCACGCTGATGATCGTCGGCCAGCCGGCGGAGGAGACGATCGGCGGGGCGGAGGCGATGCTGAAGGACGGGCTCTTCACGCGGTTTCCGAAGCCGGACTACGCCATCGCGCTGCACGACGACGATACGATGCCGGCAGGAACGATCGGGTATCACGCGGGTCCATTTCGGGCGATCTCGGTGTCGCCGACGCTGACGATGTACGGGCGCGGCGGCCACGGCGCGATGCCATTCAACACCGTCGATCCGGTCGTGCTGGCCGCGCGCACGGTGATGGCGCTGCAGACGATCGTGTCGCGCGAAAACGATCCGATGGATCCCGTCGTCCTGACGATCGGATCGATCCACGGCGGCACGCAGGCCAACATCATTCCCGATGAAGTGACGCTGGGCCTGAACGTCCGCACCTACAGCGACGAGACGCAGCAGCGGGTGCTCGCGGCCGTGATGCGAATTGCCAAGGCGGAGGCCGAGGCGGCCGGCGCGCCGCGCGACCCGACCATGACGATGCCGGGGGGCGGACACGTGGTCGTCAATGATCCGGCACTGACGAGGCGGGTGGCGGCGGCGCTGCAGAAGGCACTCGGTCCGCAACAGGTGATCGAGATGCCGGCGAAGATGACGTCGGAAGACTTCGCCGAGTACGGCCGCGCTGGCGTGCCCGCGTTGCTGCTGCACATCGGCGCCGTGAGTCCCGCGAAGCTCGCGGTCGCAAAGCGCACCGGCGTCCCCGTGCCCGCGCCGCATTCACCGGAGTGGCTGCCTGATCTGGAACCAACATTGAAAGCGGCGATCCGTGGGGAAACCGTGGCGCTGCTGGATCTCTTCAGCGCGTCGCGGTAAACAAGTCGTTCGGGCCGTTCGGATCGTTCGAGTCGTTCTCGTTCTGACCGTTCTAGCAGTCAGTGGTGAAAACCATTTCCCGACACCTGGTGATCGAGCACTTCAAGGGAGGCGATGCCGTCCGTGTCTATCGGCGATTCCGAGATCATGGACGACTCGCATCGCAAGGTCTCACATATATCTCGAGCTGGGTGGACACGAAGTTTGAGCGCTGTTACCAAATCATGGAAACGGACGATCGGAAGTTGCTCGATGACTGGATTGCGCACTGGAGCGACATCGTTGACTTCGAGGTGTATCCAGTCGTCACATCAGAGGAAGCAGCCGAAAGGATCGCCCCTCAGCTGTAGCTCGACGACGGGAGATCCGAGCCGTGAGTCAGAACGTCAGAACGTCACAACGATCCGAACGCCTAGAACGATCCGAACGAATCGAACGATCCGAACGATCCGAACGGGATAAGCCCCTGCGCGACGATGTGCGGCTGCTGGGGGAACTGCTCGGCGAGACGCTGCGTGCTCACGGCGGGGAAGAGCTGTTCGAGACCGTCGAACGCGTGCGCGCGCTCTCGAAAGCGTCACGCACGGACGATTCACGATTCCACCAGCTGGCCGCGCTGCTGGCGAAGCTTCCCGTCGAATCCGCCACACCGCTCGCGCGCGCGTTCGCGCATTTTCTCAACCTCGCCAACGTCGCCGAGCAGCACCATCGCATCAGGCGCCGCCGTGCGTATCTCGCGGATCCGAATGCGCGTCCGCAGACGGGATCCTGTCAGGAGACGTTCGAGCGGCTGGTCGCCGGAGGCATCGCGCCCGATGCACGTCGATCTCACGATCCCCGAACGCGACGAGGTGACCGACGCGCTGCGGCGAGAAATCGTGTCGGCCTGGGAGACCGACGAAGTTCGACACGATCGGCCATCACCGCTCGACGAGGTGCGCGGCGGGTTGATCGTCTTCGAGGAGAGTCTGTGGCGCGCGGTGCCGGCGTTTCTGCGCGGCGTCGATGCCGCGTTGCGACGCGTCGCCGGCCGCGGGCTCCCGCTGGACGTCGCGCCCATTCGCTTCGGGTCGTGGATTGGCGGCGACCGCGACGGCAACCCGAACGTGACGCCGGAGGTGACACGCAAGGCATGCCTCCTCGCGCGATGGCAGGCCGCCGACCTCTATCTCGTCGAGGTCAATGCGCTGCGCGTCGAGCTGTCGATGTCGAACGCATCGCCCGAGCTGAAGGCGTTGACCGGCGATGCGCACGAGCCCTATCGCGAGCTGCTGCGAGGAGTGCGTCAGCGTCTGCTCGTGACGCGCGACTGGGTGGAAGCCGCGCTGCGTGAAGACGTCGAACCGTCTGATGATGTCTACCTGGAGGCGGAAGCGTTGGCAGAGCCGCTGCGGCTTTGCTATCGCTCGCTGGCCGCCACCGGCGACGAGGTGATCGCCGACGGACGGCTCGCGGATCTGCTGCGGCGCGTGGCGACCTTCGGCGTCACGCTTGCGCGGCTCGACATCCGTCAGGAGTCGGATAAGCACGCCGCGGCGCTGGCCGCCATCACGACCGTCCGCGGCCTTGGGTCGTACGCGGAGTGGGACGAGTCGAAGCGCGTTGACTTCCTGGTCGGCGAGCTCGGTTCGCAGCGGCCACTCGCCGCGAAGGTCTCCGCCGACCCGGACGTGACCGACGTGCTCGAGACGTTTCGCATGATTGCGCGGATTCCGCGTGAGTCGCTCGGCGCGTACATCATCACGATGACGCGCCAGGCGTCGGACATTCTCGCGGTGCAGGTGCTGCAGCAGGCCGCGGGCGTCGAACGTCCGCTGCGCGTGGTGCCGTTGTTCGAGACTGCTGCCGATCTCGAGCGGGCGCCGGACGTCATCTCGCGCGTCCTGAGCGTTGGCGCGTACAGGAAATCAATCGGTGGACGACAGGAAGTGATGGTCGGCTACTCCGACTCGTCGAAAGACGTCGGACGCCTGGCCGCCGCGTGGGAGCTGTACAAGGCGCAGGAGGCGATCGTCGACGCGTGCCGCCGCGGCGGCGTCGACGTCACGTTGTTTCATGGCCGCGGCGGCAGCGTTGGCCGTGGCGGCGGCCCCACCTACCTCGCGCTGCGGTCGCAGCCGAGCGGATCGATCGACGGCACGATTCGCGTCACCGAGCAGGGCGAGATGATCCAGGCGCTCTTCGGCCTGCCGGGCATCGCGACGCGGACGATGGAGGTGTACGCGAGCGGCACGCTGGACGCGTGGCTCACCCCGGCCGCGGCGCCGCGCGACGAGTGCGCTGCCGGAACTGGAGCACGTCAACATCGGCAGCCGTCCGGCGCGGCGGACCCCTCGACTCGCTCCGCTCGCTCGGGGCAAGGCCCCGGGAGTCGAGTCGCTGCGCGCGATTCCGTGGCAGTTCTCCTGGACGCAGACGCGTCTGATCCTCGGCGCGTGGCTCGGCACCGAGGATGCCTTGCACGGCGCGATCGACCGCGGCGAGCTCGAGCTGTTGCGCCGGATGTATCGTGAGTGGCCGCACTTCCGATCGGTGATGGACCTCACCGCGATGGTGCTCGCGAAAACCGATGCGCGCATCGCGGCGGAATACGAACGACGGCTTGCGTCCGAGCACCTCCGGCCGCTCGGCGCCGATCTTCGCGAACGCCTGCAGCGCGCGATCCAGGCGACGCTCGAGGTAACCGGCCATCAGGAGCTCCTCGAGGAAAACCAGGTGCTGAACCGATCGATCAACGTGCGGAACCCGTACGTGGACCCGATCAATCTGGTGCAGATCGAGGTGCTGCGCCGTCTCCGCGGACGTGATGACGATCAGCGCCTGCGCGACGCGTTCGTGGTGACGGTCAACGGGATCGCCGCCGGGATGAGGAACGCCGGATAGCCGGGCACGAAAGCCCCGCTTGACGCCGGTGAACGGCGTTCGTACGCTCTTCTCGTGACGCGTCTACCCATGCTCAGCGCGACGGAAGCGGCTGCGCTGCGTGAATTCGTGACGCACGTCCGCGAGGCGCTCGGTTCGGATCTGAGAGCCGCACGGCTGTTTGGCTCGCGCGCGCGGGGCGAAGGCCACGAGTACTCCGACCTCGACGTCGCACTGATCGTAAGCCCGCGCGGCCGTGCGCGCCGATATGCCGTTTACGATCTCGCCTTCGATGTCGGCCTGGCACACGGAGTGGAGATCTCGCCGCTCGTGATCGAAGAAGAGCGCCTCGATCATTTGCGCCGCCGCGAGCGCCTCATCGCGCACGCGATCGACGTGGACGGCATCCCCCTTACATGACCGAGGACAACGCGCGGCGGAACGCTGCCGACGAGGTAAACCGCGCGGATACGTGCCTGCAAGAGGCGCGCGCACTGCAGGCGGCCGGCTTCCCCTACGGCGCGGTCTCCCGGGCCTATTACGCCGTGTTTCACGCCGCGCGCGCTGCTGTTTCTCATCGGCATCGAGTCGCACGCGCACAAAGCGCTCGTCTCGCTCATCGGCGAGCACTACGTGCGATCGGGGCGCCTCAGCGCGGCCATGGGTCGGCTCGTCTCACGGCTGCAGCGTGATCGTGAAGATGCCGACTATGCAGCGGGCGCCGTGTTTACCCCTGACGAAGCGGCGCGCACGATCAGCGAGGCGGAGCGTTTCGTCGACGCCGCGCGCTTGCTGATCCAGGCGTCACCGACGCGCCAGGGGAATGCGGAATGACCACCTTCGCGCCGCGCTCGCGCAGCAGCTCGCCCAGAATCGATCGGTGACAGCGGTACGGGTTTTCGCAGTAGCAGCAGATCGAAAAGTTCGTCTGCTTGCCGAGCGCCGCGAGCAGCTCGATGGCCCGCTGCGCCTCGGGGCGCTGCATCTCCCGCAGATACCGCTTCCGGTACGCGGCCCATCTCGCGTCGGTCCACGGCTTCGCCTGCGCGTAGGCAACCAGCTCGCGCGTCGGCGACACCGCGGGCGCCCAGACGTCGAACAGGTTGCGCTTCGAATATTCCTCTTTGCGGACGCCTCGCGGCAGCAGCCTGACCGTGCCGAGGCGAACGCCCTCGCCGCGCGCGCGTGGGTCCCCAATCCGTACAACGCGAATCATGTCTGGCTCTCCACCGCCGTGATGATCTCCTCGGTCACATCGTCTGGAAGACGCGCACCATCGATGCGGCAATACGTCGGCCGCTTGCCGTAGTACTCGACCAGCGGTTCCGTCTGCTCGCGGTAGACCTTCAGCCGGTTGAGCACCACCTGCTCGCGATCGTCCGCGCGGGGCACGAGCGGCCCGCCGCAGTCGATGCACCTGCTGCCTTCGCCGACCGCATTGGCGCCGCACTCCGAGCACACCATGCGCGACGCGAGTCGTCTGATCACTTCGGCTTCGGTGAGGATGATGTCGATGATGATGAGCGGCGCGCGATCGGACACGATCCGATCGAGCGATTCGGCCTGGGGAATCGTGCGCGGGAACCCGTCGAGCAGGAACCCGACCTTCGTATCCGGCTGCGCGAGGCGTTCGGTCACGACGCGTGTAATCAACTCATCGTTGATGAGTCCGCCGCTTTCCATGATGCCGGCAACTGCGCGTCCAAGCGGCGTCCCCGCGGCCACCGCTTCGCGGAGCATCGCACCGGTCGAGATGTGAGGGATGTCCCATTTCCTGCGCAGCTGGCGTGCCTGCGTGCCCTTGCCGGCGCCCGGAGGGCCGAGCATCACCAAGTTGAGCTCCATCGAGATGTTGAAATTGTATATTCGCCAGTATGACCACGCGGACCGCGCCGCGCTTGCCCCGAGCGTTGTCGAGGGGCTGGCTTCGACTCCGGAAGCTCGAACGTCACGAGATCGCGTGGCTGGTGATCGGCGCGTGCTTCTGCCTGCTTCTGTGGGGATTCCTCTTACTCACCGACGAAGTCATGGAAGGCGATACGACCACCATGGACACGCGGATTCTTCGCGCCTTCAGGAAAGCCGACGATCCTGCGCGGCCGATTGGCCCCGAATGGGTCGAGAACTCGCTGCTCGACCTCACCGCGCTCGGAGGGCCGACGGTGCTCGGCCTCGTGGTCGTCTCCGTCGCCGGCTTCCTCCTGCTGCAGACGCGCCATCACACCGCCATCGTCGTTCTCGCCACGGCTGCGAGCGGCGAGGTGGCGAACTTCGCGATGAAGAATCTGTTCCTGCGTCCGAGGCCCGACGTCGTCCCGCACCTGCGCGACGTGACGACGAGCAGCTTCCCGAGCGGCCACGCGATGGAGTCGGCCATCATCTACCTGACGCTCGGCGCGATGCTGATGCGCCTTGCCGAGCGGCGCGTCACCAAGATCTACTGCATGGGCATCGCGATCGTTCTCACCCTGCTCGTCGGCATCAGCCGCGTGTACCTCGGCG
>QHWQ01000049.1 GCA_003222635.1 Acidobacteriota bacterium
AAGTACCCAGAACAGCAACAGCAGGACGATAAGCGTCCACAGCATGATGATGAGCCCTCCCGTCAGACAAAGAAGGGCAAGCGGTGTGCCGAGGGTTACTGCCGACGTCGCCGCTGAGGTGAAGATGCCGTCAGATGGACCGGCGCCTGCGGCTTGCCGGCGGCTTCCCACGCGCCGGTGATCATCGCCGCGACGGCCGCGATGGCGTCGTTGAGCCGCTGCTCCATGATGCTCTTGTTCGCCGCGAAGAACGCGTCGTAGTACGCATCGTCGAACGCATCTTTGTTGCCGATGGCGTCACGGTCCGACTTCAGCACGGTCTGCGCGAGTTGATAGTCGCGAAGCAGCGCATCGAAGATGAACGCGCGCGGATCCTTGACGGGCGCGATCGCTTTCGGCGCAATCGTCAGCCGGCTCATGTAGCGCTCGAACATCGCCGATTCCCAGCGCGCATGGATGCCCCACTGCTGCGAGAGCTGGCCGTCGTAGTTGGCCACGCCATGCAGCGGCACGTGCGCGTCGGACACGTAGTGCGCGAGCCATGCGGCCTGGAGGATGACGTCCTGGTGGGCGGACGCGCCGAAGCCGCCGCGATTTGGATACGCGGCAAACGCGCGGCGCAGCGCGCCGTAGCGTTCTTCCGTCGTCCACGGCACCGTGCCGGCGTCGCGCATCTTCGCTTCGCCGAACTTCGCGACCGCGGCGGTGTAGTCGCGCGGGAGCTCGGTGAACGGATACTCACCGAATCCCGTCGAGTCCATGTCGACGAAGTGATGCGGCTGCTCCTCGAGCCACCCCGCGACGATCCACGTGTCGGGATCGATCGCGCGCTCCACCACCTCGGCGCGGTGCGCTTCGAAGAGCGGCCGAATCTCCGCCGGCAGCAGCGCGATGGCGCGGTCCATGATGAACTTGTGCGCGGCGAATCCCCACGCGTGCGCCGGGCGCGGGATCAGCAGCACGAGCGCGAGAAGGATGGCAGCTCTCATGCGGCCCATTATGACCGAAGGTCCGGCTACAGCCGGACACTACCGATTCGATCCGTACGACTCGGATCGGTACGATTCGGTAGTGTCCGCCTTCAGGCGGACCGTATATTGAACTATGCGGATCGGCGCGCACATGTCCATCGCCGGCGGCGTCTCGAAGGCCGTCGATCGCGCGGTCGTGCACGGATGCGAGGCGCTGCAGATCTTCACGAAGAACGCGAGCCAGTGGCGCGGCAAGCCGCTCGATCCCGCCGAAATCAGGTTGTTTCGTCAGCGCATCGAGCAGACCGGCATCGCGCCGGCCGTGTCACACGCCAGTTACCTGATCAACCTCGCCACCACGTTTCCTGTTCTGCGCGAGCAGTCGATCGTCGCCTTCGTCGACGAACTGGATCGCGCGGAAGCGCTCGGCCTGCTCGGCGTCGTGATTCATCCCGGCACGTGTACCGCCGGAGCGGACGAGGACGCGTTGCGACTGATCGCCGACGCGATTCGAGTCGTTTACAAGGCGCGGCCGCGCTACAAGACGATGGTCCTGCTCGAGCACACGGCGGGCCAGGGACGAACGCTCGGCTACCGATTCGAGCACCTCGCGACGATCATCAGGCACTTGCGCGGATCGAAGCGTGTTGGCGTGTGCCTCGACACGTGTCACCTCGTCGCGTCGGGCTACGACATCACGAGCGACGCGGGGTATCGCGACACGTTCGAGCAGTTCGATCGGATCGTCGGCATCGATCGACTGAAGGCATTTCATGGAAACGATTCGAAGCGGCCGTGTGGCAGCCGCGTCGATCGTCACGAGCACATCGGTCAGGGATGTCTGGGGCTGGAGCCGTTCCGGCGGCTGCTGCACGACACGCGATTCGCCGGGCTGCCGCTGCTCATCGAAACGGAAAAGACGCACGGCGCCGAGAGGAAGGGCGCGATCGTCGCGGATCCGCTGGACGTCAAGAACCTGGAGGCGCTGAGACGATTACGGTCTGCGTGAAGTTGCGCGCGGCGACGCCGGGGCCGCCGTTGAATCGCATGTCGCCGACGGTCACACGTGTTCCACGTCCCGCGGGTTCCAGCGTCCAGAACGGAAATCGTGACCAGACGAGGAACGCACGAACGTTCGGCGCGTTGCGCGCGGCCGTCACGCGCGGGTCGGTGTCGTTCTTCGGAACATCCCGCGCATCGAAACGGATGTTGCGCGGCAGCCAGGTGAACATGCCGGTCTCATAGTGATCGCCGGCGTCGATGATCACCTGCCGCTGCAGCGGCGTGATCGGAAGCGGCCCAACCATCACCGCCTGAGGCGGCCGTCCTGCGACCTGCTGCCAGCGGTCGACGATCTCCGCGCGCGCGAGCCGCGCGTTCACAATCATCGCAAGCACGTAGATGCCGGCCAGCAGCAGCGCGCCGCGCGCGGGGCGCGCCGATCGCCAGCGCCGCGCCAGCCAGATGCCCGCGCCCAGCAGCAGCCACATCCACGGATCGATGATGAACAGCACATCGCCGTAGAACCAGTGCTGGCTGAACGGCATCAGCAGGCGGACGCCGTAGTTGTTGAGCAGATCCATCGCGACGTGCACGAGCACGCCCAGGTAGGAGAGCAGCAGGATCGAGCGTGGCCGCACATCGGTCCGTCCGCGGCGGCGCGCGACAGCCACGACGATCGCGGTGAGCGCGAGCGGCAGCACCACGTCCGCGAGCACACCATGCGTCCAGCCGCGACGGAACGTCACCGACGGCGTGCTGGTCGCAAACACCAGCACGTCGACGTCGGGCAGGTTCGACGCAATCATCAGCGTCGCGTTGCCGTAGGCTGTCGTTCGCTTGAGTCCTGCCTCGCCGAGCGCCGCCCCGACGAGCGTGTGACAGAGGTTATCCACTCACGATTTCCGCAAAGACGTGCGCCTCGAAAACGCGGATGCGCGCGCCGTTCTTCCAGGCGTCGCGCGGAATTCCCGCCTTGATGCAGGTGTGCTCGAGGAACGTCTCTCGATTCCAGCCGTGCCCGGTGGCGACCTGCGGCAGCAGCAGGCCGCGCGCATAGCCGTGCTCGACGACGAGGCCGTGACGCCCCACCTCGATTTCCTCAATCGACGCAACGGGACGCTCTGGCGTGAGGAGCGAGATTTCAATCTGCAGCAGCAGCAGCTCGGACGGCATCACCGGCGAAAAACGCGGATCGCGATCGGCAACCGCGCCGCCAAGGTGCACGATCGTCCGGCCGAGCGGCCAATCGGATGTGAGGCGGCCGAGACATCCGCGGAGATCGTCGCCGCGATGAATCGAGACGAACGCGCCGCACCGCAGCGCGAGCGGACCGACGCACTGCACCTCCGGCGCGCCAAAGCCCGCGACGCGCGCTTCGAGCGCCTGCCGCGCGAGCGACAGCAAGAGAAACTGCTGGTCTTCGTTGACCATTACCAGATTGCTGCGGCCATGTAGCCCACCACCGCCGACTTGTCGCCGCTGACGTCGCCGGAGTCGCCGTACTTCAGCACGCGCGCGTTCGTCGCGCCTGATTGCCGCGCGGCGTGCATCACGGCAACCATGGGTCCTCCGCCGCACGCATGATGCGGCTCCTCCTCGAGCGCCTGCATCAGGCCGTCGGCATCGAGCTGCTCGACATGCTGCAGCACGACGCTATCCATCTTCGCAGCCGTGCGGGCATCCTGATAGTGCGAGAGATCGGAGCTCGCGACCAGCAACACGGTATTTCCGATAACTGCACGAGCCATGGCATCCCCGAGCCCGAACGCGGTCTCGCGCGACTGATGGCCCATCACCATCGGCACAATCGGCACGCCAGGCAGCAGGTAGGCGATGAACGGCAGCTGCATTTCGAGGGAATGCTCGCGGCCGTGCGCCTCGCGATTCTCCACAACCTCCGGGGACACGGCTCTGATCGCTTGCGCGAGCTTCTCATCAACCTGGACGGGCCCGAACGGCGTCTGCCACGCGCCGCGCGGCCAGATCGACACGCCGTTGAAGCGGACGAAATGCGACGGCCCGACGAGCAACGCGGCGCTGTACGGTCTCGCGCTCACCGCTCTGTACGCAAACGCGGCGACGGGCCCGGAATATTTGAGGCCCGCATGCGGCGCGACGATCGCCAGCGGTGCGGGCACGTCATCGGCATCCGCTCGCGCGACGTAGCCGTCCACGTCGCGCGCGAGCCGATCGGCCGACGCGGGGTACCACGTGCCTGCCACTGCCGCGGGTCGCAGCCAAGTTCCAAGCTCCAAGGTCCAAGCTCCAAGCTCCAAGTTAGTTCCAAGTTGGAATGTGGATCTTGGAACTTGGATCTTGGAGCTTTCGCTAGATAGGATCGCATGAATGCCAACCACGCTGACGGTCGCCGACGTGGAGCGCATCGCCGCGCTCGCACAGCTCGAGCTGTCCGATGAGGAGAAACAGCTCTTCACCAGGCAGCTGGCCGACATCCTTCAGTACGCGGAGCAGGTGCAGGCGATCGACACGAGCGGCGTGCCGCCGACCGATCACGTCGGCAGCGAGCGCACCGAGCGCGAGGACGAGCCGCGTCCCTGCCTGCCTACGGACGAAGCGCTGGCTGCCACGCGTGCCGCCCTCGACCGCATCGCGTCGATCAACGATGCGCTCAACGCCTTCAATCTCGTCGATGCGGAACGCGCGTTAGGCCGCGCGGAGGAGATCGATCGCCGCCGCGCCGCCGGTGACACGCCTGGCCCGCTCGCCGGCGTGCCGATCGCGCTCAAGGACAACATGGACGTCCGCGGGATGAAAACGACCGCCTCGTCCCGCATCCTCGAGAACTTCGTCGCCCCCTTCGACGCAACCGTCGTCCGCCGCCTCGAAGCCGCCGGCGCGATCATCATCGGCAAGACGAACTGCGACGAGTTCGCGATGGGATCGTCGAACGAGAACTCCGCGTTCGGTCCAGTCAAGAACCCGTGGGCGCTCGACCGCATTCCGGGCGGATCCAGCGGCGGCTCCGCGGCGAGCGTCGCCGCGCGATGCGTGCCGCTCGCGCTCGGCTCCGATACCGGCGGCTCGATTCGTCAGCCCGCCGCCTGCTGCGGAGTCGTCGGACTGAAGCCGTCCTACGGCCGCGTCTCCCGCTACGGCCTGCTCGCCTTCGCGTCCTCGCTCGATCAGATCGGCCCGTTCGCGCGCACGGTCGCGGACGCCGCCCTCACGTTGTCCGTGCTGGCGGGGGCGGATCCGTGCGACGCGACGACGGCACAGCAGCCGGTGCCCGACTTCGCCGCCGCGCTGAACGGCAACGTGAACGGCATCCGCATCGGCGTGCCGCGCGCCTTCGTCACCGACGGCGTCGACGAGCAGGTGCGGCGCGCGTACCACGCCGCGCTCGAGACGCTGCGCTCCGGCGGCGCGACGCTCGTCGACATCGAGCTGCCGCACGCGCAGTACGCGATTCCCGTTTACTACTTGATCTGCACGGCCGAGGCGAGCTCGAATCTCGCTCGATACGATGGCGTGAAGTACGGCTATCGCGCGGCGGCGGAGAGAGACAGCCTGAAGGAGATGTACAGCCGGACTCGAGACGAGGGGTTCGGGCCCGAGGTGAAGCGGCGCATCATGCTCGGCACCTACGTGTTGAGCGCGGGCTATTACGACGCGTTCTACCTGAAGGCGCTGCAGGTGCGTACGCTGCTGCGCCGCGACTACGACCACGCGTTCGAACGCGTCGATGTCGTCGCGATGCGACGGCTTGCCGATCGGACTGCAGTTGATGGGCAGGATGTTCGACGAGGCGACGCTGCTGCGCGTCGCGGATGCCTACGAGCGCGCGACCGACTGGCACACGCGGGCACCCGCGCTGTAATTCAACATGCAAAATTCAAAATGCAAATGCTAAGTCGTGTTTGCATCTTGCATTTGAATCGTGAATTACTTGAACCAACTCCGAATCGTGCCGGCCAGCTTCTCGTCGTACTCGGTAATGCGCATCGGCGTGATCGACACGTAGCCGTTGTTCACGGCCCAGATGTCGGTGCCCTGCGCGGCCGTGGCGCCTTCCCTGTAGATGCTCCAGTAGATCGTGCGATCCGTTCCAGGGCGTTTGCCTTCCTCGAACGTCTCGACGCCAGCGCGCACCGGCGCCTGCGTCGTGATCTGCACACCCTTGTATCCGCCCGCCGGCATGGGCGGGATGTTCACGTTGAGGAACGTCTGTGCCGGAAGACTGTGATCTCTCACCTGACGGACGATGCCCGCGACCTGCTGCGCGGCAGCGGTGCCGTCCCGCGGCACGGCGGCCGTCGCCATCGACGTGGCGACAGCGGGCACGCCTTCCATCACCGCCTGACGCGCGGCGCCGACGGTGCCGCTGAGATACGCCGACGTGCCCAGGTTGTAGGCAGTGTTGATGCCGGTGACGACGAGATCCGGCCGCGGCATCACGATGTTCTTGATCGCGATCTGAATCGTCGTCGCTGGCGTGGCGGTCAGCGCGATCGCCGCGAGGGCGCCCGGCAGCATCAGGTCGGTGCGCAGGATCGGCGGCGCGCCGGTAAGTCCCTGGCTGACACCGCTCTGATCCGCGGCGGGCGCGACGATGATCACCTCGCCGAGCGGCCTGAGCGCCTGCGCGAGCACCGGCAGCATCGGCGCTCTCACACCATCGTCGTTGGTGATCAGGATGCGGAAGGGTCGCGGAGATTGACCCCGCGCGGGCGCGATGAGGCACAGGGCCAGCACCGCCGCCCACGCGAGCACGAGTCGATTAGGCGCTTCTGCCCGGCGACACGGGAACATCGTAGAGCACGAGACCGCGCTTCACTTCTTCCATCGCGATGCGCTCCGCCTTGTGCGGATGCACGCGGTGCACTTCGGGCTCGCCGTCCTCGTCGAGCCGCGGCAGGGCTCCGCGCCGAAGCTGCTTGGCGCGCATGGCCGCGACGTCGACGAACAGGAACCGGCTTTCGATGGGTGTCGCCTTCGGCCGCGGGGCCGGAGGCGACTCCGGTTCGGCTGCGGGCTCTGTCAGGGGCTCAGTTCCTTCCATGATCCCAAAGCCTAGCATGGCTTCTTAATAATCCATGCCGTGGTCGGGCATCGCGGGCGCCGGCTTCTTCTCTTCCGGCAGCTCGGAGACGAGCGCTTCCGTCGTCAGCAGCAGGCCCGCGATCGACGCGGCGTTCTGCAGAGCCGAGCGAACGACCTTCGTCGGGTCGATCACGCCGGCCTTGACCATGTCCTCGTAGGTCTCGGTCGCGGCGTTGTAGCCCCAATCGCGATCCTTCGACTCGCGAACCTTCGCGGCGACGATCGATCCCTCCACGCCCGCGTTCTGCGCGATCCAGCGGATCGGCTCCTCGCACGCCCGGCGGATGATCGCGACGCCCAGCCGCTCATCGTTGTCGAGGCTGCTGTCCTTGGCGAGCGTATCGAGCGCCGCGGCCCCGCGCAGCAGCGCCACGCCGCCACCCGGGACGATGCCTTCCTCGACGGCCGCCTTGGTCGCGTGCATCGCGTCCTCGACGCGCGCCTTCTTCTCCTTCATCTCGGACTCCGTCGCCGCACCCACCTTGATCACGGCCACACCGCCGACGAGCTTCGCAAGCCGCTCCTGGAGCTTTTCGCGGTCGTAGTCGGAGGTCGTGTCCTCGATCTGGGCGCGGATGTGCTTCACGCGGCCCTCGATGGCCTTCTTCGTGCCCGCGCCCTCGATGATCGTCGTGTTGTCCTTGTCCACGCCGACGCGCTTCGCGCGGCCGAGATCCTCGAACTTCAGGTTTTCGAGCTTGATGCCGAGGTCCTCGGTGATCGCACGGCCACCGGTGAGGATCGCGATGTCTTCGAGCATCGCCTTCCGGCGATCGCCGAAGCCAGGCGCCTTCACGGCCGCGACCTTCAGCGTGCCGCGCAGTTTGTTGACGACAAGCGTCGCCAGCGCCTCGCCCTCGAGGTCCTCCGCGATGACGAGCAGCGGCTGGCCGCTGTGCGCGACCTTCTCGAGCACCGGCAGCAGGTCCTTGAGATTCGAGATCTTCTTCTCGTGGATGAGCACGACGGCGTTCTCGAGCACCGCTTCCATCCGCTCGGGATCCGTCACGAAGTACGGCGACAGGTACCCGCGATCGAACTGCATACCCTCGACGACGTCGAGCGACGTCTCCATCGTCTTGGCTTCTTCGACCGTGATGACGCCGTCCTTGCCGACCTTCTCCATCGCTTGCGCGATGATGGTGCCGATCGTCTGGTCGCTGTTGGCGGAGATGATGCCGACCTGCGCGACCATGTTCCCGCTGACCGGACGGCTCATCGCCTTGATCGCGGCGACCACCGTTTCCACGGCCTTGTCGATGCCGCGCTTGAGCGCCATCGGGTTCGCGCCCGCCGCGACGTTCTTCGAGCCTTCACGGATGATCGCTTGCGCGAGCACCGTTGCCGTCGTCGTGCCGTCGCCGGCGATGTCGGACGTCTTGCTCGCCACCTCGCGCGCCATGCGCGCGCCGAGGTTCTCGACCGGATCCTTCAGGTCGATTTCCTTCGCGACCGACACGCCGTCCTTGGTGATGGTCGGCGAACCGAACTTCTTGTCGAGGACGACGTTGCGTCCCTTCGGACCGAGGGTGACCTTGACCGCATCCGCCAGCTGGTTCACGCCGCGAAGGAGCGCGTGCCGCGCTCCCTCGCTGTAGATGATCTGCTTTGCCATTTCTTTAGGCCGCCACTTCGACGTTGATCGTGCGCGGCTTCGCTTCCTCGCGGAACGGCAGCTTCACCGTGAGGATGCCGTTCTTGTAGTCGGCGGCGACCTTCGACGTATCAACCGTGTTCGGCAGCGTGAACGAGCGGAAGAACTGCCCGTAGTTGCGCTCGATGCGGCGATAGTGCTCTTCCTTGATGGTCTCGTCGAACTTCTTCTGGCCCTTCAGCACCAGCGTGCCGTTCTCGACGGTGATCTCGATGTCCTCACGCGTCATGCCGGCCAGCTCCGCCTTCACCATGAGGTCGTGGCCTTCGGTCTCGTAGACATCCACTGGCGGCATCCAGCTTCCCCGAGCCGCGTCCTGGTCGCGAAAATACACGATTGCCATGTTCGCTTCTCTCCTTATGCTTCGACGACTTCGCCTTCGCGCACGTCGTCGTTTCTCTGATTGTCTGATTCCTGAGCCCCGGACCCTGAGGCCTGAGGCCTGTAGAGCTGCTCGGCCATCGCGTGCGACGCCTTCTGCAGGTCGTCGGTCGCGCGGCGGATCGCGTCGAGGTTGTCGGCCTTCGCCGCCTCACGCAGCTCGCTGACGGCGCTCTCGATGCGCTGGACGTCGGTAGCCGGCAGCCGATCGCGGTTCTCGTTGACCGTCTTCTCCACCGAGTAGGCGAGCGAGTCGGCCATGTTGCGCGCGTCTATCAGCTCACGCCGCGTCTTGTCGTCCGCCGCGTGCGCTTCCGCGTCCTTCACCATGCGGTCCACGTCGTTTCTGGTGAGACCGGAGGAGCCGGCGATGGTGATCTTCTGTTCCTTGCCCGTCGCCACGTCCTTCGCCGACACGTTGACGATGCCGTTGGCGTCGATGTCGAACGCGACCTCGATCTGCGGCACGCCACGCGGCGCCGGCGGCAGGCCGACCAGCTGGAAGCGTCCAAGCGTGCGGTTGTCGCGCGCCATCTGGCGCTCGCCCTGCAGCACGTGCACTTCGACGCTGGTCTGGTTGTCCGTCGCGGTCGAGAAGATCTCGCTCTTCCGCGTCGGAATCGTCGTGTTGCGGGTGATGAGCGTCGTCATCACGCCGCCGAGCGTCTCGAGGCCGAGCGACAGCGGCGTCACGTCGAGCAGCAGCACGTCCTTGACCTCGCCCTTGAGGACGCCGCCCTGGATCGCTGCGCCGACTGCGACCACTTCGTCAGGATTGACGCCCTTGTGCGGGTCCTTGCCGAAGTACTCCTTCACGAGCTGCTGAATCTTCGGCACGCGCGTCGAGCCGCCGACGAGCACAACCTCGTCGATGTCCGACGGCTTGACGCCCGCATCCGCGAGCGCCTGCTTGACCGGCTCCATCGAGCGCGCGAGCAGATCCGCGACGAGCGATTCGAACTTCGCGCGCGTCAGCTTCATCTGCATGTGCTTGGGACC